>CAUQMN010000180.1:0-3789 GCA_963518765.1 uncultured Campylobacter sp. | reverse complement strand
CGCCCAAGCTTGTTTAAATTTAATTTATGCTAAATTTCGCCCCGAAAGCGACCTTGCGGGCGCAAATTTTACCAAAGGCGAAGCGGTGGATACGGATAAATTTTTAAGCGAAATTTGGGGCGCTCTTAAGCTATTTTTAGACCCCAAAACGCAAATTCTCGCAGACGAGCAAAACCTCGCCGTTTTACTCGCGGCAGATGCGGAGAATTTTTATAGATTTATGGCGCTAAAGGAGTTTAGGGATATCCTTCACGCGCTTGGGCTAAAAGCCGACATATACAGCCTCCAGTGCGCTCAGCTAGGCGCGATAAACGCTCTAAAATCTGCAAAAATCTCAAAATCAAAACTCCTCGCCGCCTTAGAAATCCTGCAAACCGAAAACATAATCTCCGCCGCGCATTTTAAGCGGCTTTCGGAGTTTTTGCAGGCCCTCGGCGCGGATTTGACCGCAGGGAACGAGCAAGAGGGCTCAAATTTTAAAAAATCAGACGTCTTTCACCAAAAAATAGACGCGCTAAACGACATCTGCGAGCGAATTTTGTCGCTAAACCCAGGCGCGGACGTCGCAAGCGCGGCGACAAAAGCGCGGCAAAAAGCGCGTGAGCTAGAGTTTAACGTCGCGGTTACGGGCGTCATAAACGCGGGCAAATCAACCCTGCTAAACGCGCTGCTGGGCAAAAAAATCCTAGGCGCTTCAAACGTGCCCGAGACGGTAAATTTAACCGTGCTAAAGTATGCGCCAGAGCCTTTTGCAAAGGTAAATTTTTGGAGCGAGGCTGAGCTAAAAGAGCTTGGAATAGCCCAAGATAAAGATGACGAAATAGCCCAAATTTACGGCGGCGCGGGCGTTAAATTTGAGAGCGAGACGGCGCAAAATTTAAAGGTCAAATTTAACGCGGACGACGAGTCGGCGGCTAAATTTGAGAGCCCTAGCGCGAGCGAGATTTGCTCCGAACCGCCGGCTAGCAAGACGGTCAAAACGGACGAGATCAAGCGCTACACCTCGGCGGACTCCAAATACGCTAAATTCGTAAAAAGCGTCGAGCTTTACGAAAATTTGGAGCTTTTAAAGGACAACGTGCGCATCATCGACACGCCCGGCATCGACGACGCGGTGGCTGCGCGCGAGGAGCTGGTGCGGCGATTTATGCGGGAGTGCGATCTGATGGTGCACCTGATGAACGTCTCGCAAAGCGCCACGCAAAAGGATCTGGACTTCATCGTCTCAAGCCTGCAAAACTCCCATGCCGTAAAGCTCGCCGTGTTGCTAACTCACGCCGACATGCTAAAGGACGGCGAGCTAAACGAGGTCGCCGCCTACGCCAAAAAGAGCGTCGAGGAGCGTACGCGGGAGCTCGGTATCGGGGCGGAGTTTTTCGCCGTGAGCGCTAAAAGCTACTTTGAGGGCGGGCAAAACAGCGGCGTCGAGGAGTTTAAGCAGTATCTTTACGAGACGCTTTTTGGGCAAAATAGCCAAAAATCTCGCCTTGGCATCGAAGCATATAAAAAGGAGCTCGGCCGCGTCTGCGCGCAGTTTGCGGCGGATACGCAAAGCGAGATTTTAAAACTAACGGGTTCAAATTTGAACTTGTCGCAAAAGCTTTCTGAACTAAACGAGCAAAAAGCTGCGTTAGCTAGCCGATTAGAGGAGGTAAGAGACGCGGTCAAAGAGGAGCTAGAGCGCCTAGATACGGCCAAAACCGCGGCTAGCTACGAGCTTGGGCTAAGGTCGCTATCGCAAACGCTAAAGCAGCGCATCGCGGACGACGTAAACTACGCAGCCTCTAAAAAACAAAAGATTGATCCTCAGCGCCTCTCGCGCATCGCGCAAACTACGATCAAAGACGGCGTCATAGTCCTAATGCGTCAAAATCGCAACGAAATCGTGCAGCAAATCGCCGCGTGCGCGCAAAATATCGCGCTAAAATTCGGCGAATTTGAGAGCAAAACGGCGGCCGCCGAGGTCTTTAGCATAAACGACTATCTAAACTCAAAAGGGATAAGCTTAGAGTGCGCCCAGGTCGCGGACGCTGTGGCTAGCGCGGCAAGCTCGGGCGCGCAAGGCGTAGCCGAAGCCGCCAAAGTAGCCGCGGAGGAGTTTTTGGGTGCCCAGAGGATCAAAAACTTCGTTTTCGAGCTTAGCGAATTTGAAAAAAGCGAGTTTAAAAAGCAGATCGAAGCCGCGCTAAAAGATAAAGAAAAGGTACTCGCAATCAGCGAAGAGGCGCTAAAAATCGAGCTTGCCCAGCTAGCAAAAACTAGCGGGCGGGACTTGCAGGAGCTAGAGCGACTAAACTCGCAAAGCGAGGCGATAAATGCTATAAATTTGGAGCTGCAAAGTGTTTGAGGAGTTTATAAACGCGTATAAAACGCGGTATTTTAAGATATTTTCGGACGATTTTCACGGGCGATTTAGGCGGCTGCAAAACGAGCTAACCGAGCCCAAATTTCACCCGAGCGCCGAGCTAAAACAGGAGCTAAATAAACTCGATCTGTTTTTATCCAGCCCGCTTACGGTCGCTATCGTCGGGCAGTTTTCTAGCGGCAAATCTACGTTTTTAAACGCGCTTTTGGGTAGCGAGATTTTACCCTCGGGCCTAACTCCCGTGACCTCAAAGCCGACCTTTATCAGATACGGCGCCGCGCCAGGACTTAGCGTGCTTTACGAAAACGGCAGAGAGTTGTATCTAGACATCGAGGAGATCTCGCACTTCGTCGATCAGCGCGTGTTTGGCGATGATGTGAGCAGGCTTTGCGTTTATGCGCCCTCTGAAATTTTAAAGCTAGTAGATTTCGTCGATACGCCGGGGCTAAACTCGCTCTCAAAGGCTGACACCGCCGTCACGCACGAAGTGCTAAAAGACGTCGCGGGCGTCATCTGGCTAAGTCTCGCCGACAACGCCGCGCGCGCTAGCGAAGCCGCGCAGATCGAGGAGTTTTTGGCTGGCGGGGGCAAAACGGCGATCTGCTTGCTAAATCAAAAAGATAAGCTAAGCCAGGACGAGCTTGAGCGCCTCAAAAATCACGCGCAGGCTACATACGGGCGATTTTTCGAGCGCATTATCGCAGTTTCCGCCAAGCAAGCCGTAAAAGCGCAGACTGCGGGCGATGCGGCGCTTTTAGCAGAGTCGAATTTCGGTGCGGCGATAAGCGCTATCCGCGAGCTTTTTGGCGGCGAAGAGATAAAAGAAAAATTCGTGCGCGAAAAGTGCTCTAGGCTGGTTGCCGTAAACGCTGCTCAGCACGAGCGAATCGCTAAAATTTACGAAAAAGCGGGCGAGATAATCGCTAAATTTGACGCCGAGCTGGAGTCAAATTTAAAAGCCGTGCAAGAAAATTTTAAACCGAAAATCGAGCTAGCCTTTAATGAGCTAAAGCACGTCGCAAAGCTCGTCGCAGACGAAATCCTAGCTAGTCTAAAAAGCGAGAAAAAGTATAAATATTCGCCGCGAAAAACGCTGCTAAAGGGCGAGTATTTTGAAGCTAGCACGTATGAGGCGGTGGATTTTGATAGCGACGAGGTGTTTTCAAAACTTATCTACAACGACGTGAAATTCGCCAAATTTTTTAGAACGTACAAGCGGGGTGTAAGCGCGCTACAAGAGGAAATCGGCGCGGCGCTGGATGAAATTTACGCTCGGCTGGAGCGCGAATTTATGATTTATAAGTCCGAATTTGAAAACGCGCAAAAAGAGGACGAAACGCATTCCGATACCCTGTTTGCTGACGTTAGAACGTATGCGGGGCAGGTGTATAGGACGTTTTTGCGAGACTATGAGACGGCGAAAT
>CAUQMN010000179.1:0-3804 GCA_963518765.1 uncultured Campylobacter sp. | reverse complement strand
CAAAAAAGCTAAAAAGAAATAATTTCTTTTTTATGGAAGCTTAAATTTGAGCTTCCATATTTTTTAATCTCTTTTTTATATCTTTAAAGGTAAAATCTCGATTTTCTTAGCCCGAGTGGTGAAACTGGTAGACGCGCCAGACTCAAAATCTGGTAAGGGCAACCTTGTGTCGGTTCGAGTCCGACCTCGGGCACCATTACACTATATCTTAAAACTTCCCAAAACATCTAAAAACATAAAAAAGCCCCGATATAGACGAATTTTAAAGATATTTTTGCGTATATTTAAAAATACCAAAGGATATAAAAATATATTTGCAAATATCCACTTTTTACGGAATAATAACGGAGCAAAACAAAAAAGCACAAAAGGACTCCGTAAAAAATGCCAAAGATACCCACCCCGCTAACAGATAGAGAGATCAGGGCGCTAAAGCCGAAGGATAAAATTTATAAGAAATGCGACGGTAGAGGTTTATATATTTTTGTGGGTCCGGACGGTCGTAAATATTTTGCTCTCGAATACAAAAGCCCGGCCGATAATAAAATCAAAAGGCTAAATTTAGGGGACTTTCCCGAGTTTAGTTTGGCCATGGCGCGCGAGGAGAGATTTAAGCTGGAGCAAAAGGTAAGAGACGGCATCGACGTCAAACGCGAGAGTGAGATAAACGAGCAGGCTAATTTTAAAAAGCTCGCGCAAAGATGGCTCGAAATAAAAGCCGCTAGCGTAGAGCCAAATACCCTATATAGAGATAAAAGGCTGCTTGAGATGTATGCCTATCCATTTTTTGAAAACAGAAGCATTACGGACATCACCGTAGCCGACGTCATCGAAATTTTAAAAAAGATAGAGGCTAAGGGCAGCCTTGAAATGATGAAGCGGCTCTATTCGCTTTTAAATCAAATTTGGCAATCAGCCTACTATATCGCGCCGCATAACGTGATCGCGAGCATTAACTACCGCTTCACGTTCAAAAAAGTCAAAGAGAAAAATTACGCGACGCTTACCAAAAACGCCGATATTAAGGCTCTTTGGCAAAGTATAGACGAATACAGCGGCGACGTTCGCACCAAATACGCCCTTAAATTTGCAGTTCTCACCGCACTGCGACCTTTTAACGTTAGAAGCGCAAAATGGGAGTATATCGATTTTGATGAGGGCGTCATAAGCATCCCCGCGGGCGATATGAAAATGCGAGAGGCTTTTACCCTGCCCTTGTCGCGCCAAGCCCTGGAGCTGCTAAAAGAATACAAAGGCTACAATCTAGATCAAATTTATCTTTTCGGCTCGCTTTACGGCTCAGCCCGGTATATGAGCGAAAACACCCTAAACGTCGCACTTCGCCGGATGGGATTTAGCAAAGACGAGATCGTGTCGCACGGCTTTCGCGCCATGTTTAGCACCGTTTGCAATGAAAACATCGACATTCACGGGCTAAATTTCGATATTATAGAAAAATGCCTCGCACACAAAGGCACGGACAAGATCCGCGCCGCTTACAACCGCGCCCAAAACCTAGCCCAAATGCGTGCGATGATGCAGTGGTGGGCGGACTATTTAGACGCGCTTTAGTCGTAAATGTAGTCTATTAGCGATTTCACGTGTCCGTTTATGCGGCTTAGCGCCTCGCCGATCGCGCGCTCTTTGAGCTCCTTTTCTTTATACTGCTTTTTAAAATACTCGAAGTCTAGCCGCGTATTGTGATAAAGAGCCTTTAAATTTTCGTAGCTTATGTCGCCCATTCTTTGCTTTTTGTCTTCAAATTTAGCCAGTTCGCGCTTTAGCGTCGCTATTTGATTGTTTCGCCTAGAGATTTGCGAGCGGTAGCCGTTTACCGCGTTCTTGTGATTTTGGGCTTCGAGCTTGGCGGCGGCTTCGAGCGAGATCACCTTATCCGCCAGCGTTAGATTTCGCGCCCTTGCCTCTTTTGCGCTCTCAAGCTCGCCTAATATCGTTTTTTCTAGCTCCATCTCAGCCCAAAGTCTGAAGTTTTTCGCTTCTTTTGAGCGGATAAACATGCCCAGTTTGATAATGCCGCGGAGAGTCCATTTGATCAGAGGACGATTTCGCTCATTCTTTTGGATTATAAAATGAATATTTTCAATCAACTCATCCGCATGCTCAATTTTATGCGCCTGAATTATTTTTAGTGTGACGTCATAACGTTGAGCCACATACTCAGAAGTAAATGTTCGGAAATTTAAAATTTCGACTTGGGGCATTTGAAATAATGACTGCATTTAATTCCCTTTGTTTTGATTTAATATATTTATGCAGGAATTATATCAGTTTATAAAATATAAGTCAAGAGCTTTTATTTTATTTTACAATAATAAAAACAAAGAAATGTTTGATTTTAAGATATTTAATGCCTAGAAATATTAGGCATTAAACAATCATCGATTTTAAGGCACTTTGTAAGATTTTGTAATTTTCAAGCTCTTTTTCAAGCTCGTAAATTTTTAAAACCATTTTGCACGCCTTTTCGACTTGCGGCGTTATTTTGCCAAGCGATAACGCAGATCGCAAGCCACCCTCGCTCATTCCTATCCTCTCCGCCAGCTCTCGCTGCGTGATGCCCAGCTCGGCGCACACCCGTTTAACTATATTTTGCTCTTTGTAATTTGGATCAAAATGCCACTCAATCACGTATAAATCGTTTTGCTTTTTATCCTTAAATTCTATATGATTACCGCCCTGATGAAAAAAGGTATCGTATCCGACTATCTCTTTGATTTTGGCGTTTATTTCTTTTATGAGCTCTTTTTCGTGACCTCTCCTTATCGGCGTGACCGGATTTATATCGTGCCTAAGTTGTCCTAGGATTAAAATTTTAGATCCGTCCGTAGGATCATTGCCTTTATTAATCGCGCTAGGATTTTCTATCATAAGATCAGGGCTGCGCCTGTTGTCTTCAAGCCAATCAAATACGCTATCCTCGTCGTCCTCGTTGCGCAGGTTTTCGATACAGTATTTTTTAAACCTCTGATAAAACGGCAATATCGCCTCTAAATTAGTAGGATGTAGCCATTTATTATTTTCTTTTGCGTATTTTTTACATATTTTTATAAAATTTTCACTTGTCATTTTTTCCCTTTTCATCGTCGCAAATAAAGCTCACTTGTAACCCCTTAGCGTCTTTTAGCCTAAAAAATACATCATCAAGCGCGCTTAATACGTCGCTATCACCCCTAAAAAACGCAAAATCGCAGTTAGGGCATCTGGTTATCGTCCTATTTCTGTTTTCAAAGTCGAATATAACCCTAGTTCCGCAATTATCGCACTTAAATTCAAGTTCTTTAATGTCTTTTATATTCTTTTTCATTTTTTACCTTTATCTTATTTTACTAAATTTCGGCTAAATTTCATTAAAAATAAATCTCACGCGATCTTTGAGAAAAATTGCTCTATTTTAGGCGCGAGCGCTACTTGCCCTTTGCTCGTGATTTTAGTCGTAAAGGTTTGTAGATTGCCTTTTGTGGTGGCTATCACGTTCATCACGAGCTCAAAGTATCCGCTACCTACGTATTTCTGATAGGGTTTATTGTCTTTTTGCAAATATCCGCCATCTCGCAGCCAGCTAAAGAGCCGTTTTTGCCCTGCTCTTATGCGCTCGCATAGGGCTTTTGCGTAGTCGCCGATATTGATGCTTGTCGCGCTTGCTTCGACGGCTTTTGCAAAGGTGATATAAGGCAAATTTGCCGCTTTTTCGCGCTCTAACTCCTGAGTTTTTGCTCTTTGGGCTTTTAGATCAAGCGCTAGTTTTATGATCGTATCGGGACCCTTGGCACCTCACCAATATTT
>CAUQMN010000178.1:0-3821 GCA_963518765.1 uncultured Campylobacter sp. | reverse complement strand
GCGCTACGATGGTGGTTTTAAAGCTATTTTTCATGTGGCTTTTTAAAATTTACAAGGTGCCGTGGAGATTTTTCGGACTAAACGAAGCGAGGAAAATTTTCCTCGTTCATCTTTGCGCGATCGTCTGCTTTTGGATCGTTTATTTTGCAGCTCCTAGTCTTTTTAATCCGTTTCCGCGAAGCGTGATTTTTATCGACGCCGTTATCTCGTGCCTGCTAATCGGAAATTTAAGGATCGCTAAGCGTATGTTTTTAGACTTTTCTAAAAAGCCGCACACTGGCGAGCCTTGCGTCGTTATCGGCGCCACATCAAAGGCGCTTCACGTATTAAAAGGGCTTAGGCAGGGCTATATCGATCTATATGCGGTAGGCGTCGTGGACGGCAGGAGCGATCTAGTCGGCACTTACTGCGACGGATTTTTAGTGCAGCCAAAGAGCGAAATCGCAAATTTGATCAAAGAGTACAACGTAAAAACCGCCATCATCGCGCTAGCGCTCGGTCAAGACGAGCTGGCCGAGCTTTTTGACGAGCTGACGGCTTACGGTATCCGCGATATCAAGATCTTCTCGATGTTTGGCACCGGCAAGGACGCGATCAAAGATATCTCGATCGAGGATCTGCTAGCTAGAAAACCAAAAGACCTAGATAGTAGTGCGGTGGAGAAGTTTTTAGGCGGCAAGGTCGTTTTAGTTACGGGAGCCGGCGGCAGTATCGGTAGCGAAATTTGTAAGCAGTGCTTGAAATTTGGCGTTAGCAAGCTAATAATGATCGATCACAGCGAGTTTAATCTCTACAAAATCGGCGAGATAACCCACAGCGACAAAACCGTGAGCAAGATGATAAATATCGTAAACGAGGATGATTTGCGCGCGGTTTTTGAGGAGTTTAAACCGCAGATCGCGATCCACGCCGCAGCCTATAAGCACGTGCCGCTTTGCGAAGCAAACCCTAAAGCCGCGGTCGTAAATAACATAATCGGCACTAAAATTTTGATCGATTTATCTATCGAATACGGCGTTAGCAAGGTCGTGATGATCTCATCCGATAAGGCCGTGCGCCCGACGAATATCATGGGCGCGACTAAACGCGTGTGCGAACTTTACGCGCTAAACTCGAATTTACCGGCTAAAACCGAAATCGTCGCGGTGCGCTTCGGTAACGTTCTAGGCTCTAGCGGCAGCGTAATACCGAAATTTAAAGAGCAAATCGAAAATAATAAACCGCTAACCGTCACGCACCCTGACATCACGAGGTATTTTATGCTGGTTTCCGAGGCTTGTCAGCTCGTGCTTCAGGCCGCCTCAATCGCAAAGGGCGGCGAGCTCTTCGTGCTTGATATGGGCGAGCCGATAAAAATCGCCGATCTAGCTAAAAAGATGCTAATTTTATCAAACAAAGAGCACCTAGGCGTCGAATTCGTCGGCCTTCGCCCTGGAGAGAAGCTTTACGAGGAGCTTTTAATCAATAAAGACGACGTAAAAACCGAGTTTCAGTCTATTTTCGTGACGCACTCTAGCAAATACGACCTAGCCAAACTAAACGAGCAAATTAAAAATTTAACGCAAGCGGACGACGTCGCGGCGGCGCTCAAAGAGATCGTACCCGAGTTTAATCACGCGCTAAACAAGGAATAAATTTGACGTTACAAGATATACAAAGGTTTTCAGAGTTAAGATACAAGGCTAGAGCCTATATATGCTATCTTTTTAGTAAAAATTTGCCAAACAGGCTGCCGGGAGTAAATGCCGAGTCGATAAAAAGCGGCTTTGATAAAATGGCGCACGAGATAGAGGGCTTTGATGCGTTTTACGTGCTTGACGCAAACGGCGTGCAAATAGGCGACGCCGTGAGCCTAAACGAAAAATACAAAGCCGGAGGCGGCGAAAACTGTAGCAATAAGTCATATTATTACACTGCGGTGCGCGAGAAGCGCTGCGTGCTAAGCGACCCGTACCCGTCCTCGCTCACGGGCGAGCTGTGCGTGACGGCATCCACTCCGATATATGACGATAAGGGAGAGCTAAAATTCGTCGCGTGTATCGACGTTTCGCTAGAAAATATCCTAGCCATCGTCTCTCACGGCAAGCTAGAGAGCTACTTCGGCAAATTTCTAAAAGTCGTTTACGCCGCGTTTTCGGTTGCGCTTTTTACCATAGCCTTGTTTTTGTTTGCCGACGCGCTCAAAGGGCTTTTGGCTAACGATCTTTTAAATATCGAAGTAGAAAAGATGTTTGAGCACACGATCGTACTGACGCTGGCGCTTGCGATCTTTGATCTGGTAAAAGCGATATTTGAAGAAGAGGTTCTTGGCAAAAGCAAGCGTGGCGAGGATATGGAAAACAAAACGATGATTAGATTTATCGGATCGATCATCATCGCGCTTGCGATCGAGGCGCTAATGCTCGTGTTTAAATTTGCCATCACGGCGCCCGATCACATCATAAACGCGATCTATCTCATCGGCGGCGTTGCGATATTGATGATCGCGCTTAGCATCTATCTTTTTGCTACCAAGCAAAGGAGTTCGCATTGATCGGCATCATCGACTACGGCGCGGGAAATTTAAGGAGCGTTTTAAACGCGTTTGAGAGTTTAAATTTAAAGGCAGGACTAGCGGTTCGCGGCGAGGAGCTGGGTAAATTTGATAAGATTATTTTACCCGGCGTCGGGGCTTTTGGCGAAGCGATGCAAAAGCTAAAAGATAGAGATTTTATCCCCGCGATAAAAGAAGCCGTAGCCGGCGGAAAGCCGTTTTTGGGCATTTGCCTGGGTATGCAGCTACTTTTTGAGCAAAGCGAGGAGTTTGGCGTAAACGAGGGGCTCGGGCTCGTAAAAGGACGAGTGGTTAAATTTGACCCGTCCAAATTTGACGCGCCGCTAAAGGTGCCGCACACGGGGTGGAATACGATAAATTTTACCAAACAAACGCCGATAAATAAAGATCTGGCCGCTAGCGAGTATTTATACTTCGTGCACTCTTATCACGTAGTTTGCGAGGACGACGCGGCGCTTGGCTTTAGCGAATACGGCTATAAATTCGTAAGCGCGGTGCGTAAAGATAATATTTTCGGCTTTCAGCCGCACCCCGAAAAGAGCTATGAGACGGGACTAAAAATTTTACGAAATTTCGGAGAGATGTGATGGAAATTTTCCCTGCGATAGATTTGAAAGAGGGTAAGGCGGTTCGGCTTTTTAAAGGCGAGATGAGTAGCGCCAAAATTTACTCGGACGCGCCGTGGGAGCTAGCTAAAAGATTTGAAGATATGGGCGCAAAGTGGCTTCACGTCGTCGATCTTGACGGGGCGTTTGCGGGTGAAGCGGTAAATCTAAAAACCGTAGAAAAGATCGCAAAAGCCGCAAATTTACAAATCCAAATCGGCGGCGGGATACGCGACGAAGCGCGCATCAAAAGCTACCTTGATAGCGGTATAACGCGCGTTATCTTGGGCTCGGTAGCGCTAAAGGATCCAAATTTTACTAAAGAAATGGCGCAAAAATACCGCGTCGCCGTCGGCATAGATGCCAAAGACGGCTTCGTCGCCGTGCAAGGCTGGGCGGAGGTGTCGCAGATGAGGGCGACCGAGCTAGCGCATAAATTTGCCGGAGCCGGAGTCGAAGCGGTAATCTGTACCGACATCTCAAAAGACGGCACCCTTAGCGGCGTGAACGTTGAGTTTACCTCACAAATCGCAAAGGCAAGCGGTATAAATACGATCGCGAGCGGCGGCGTAAAGGATATCTCCGATATCGAGGCGCTAAAGCGTACGGGAGACGTTTACGGCGCGATCGTGGGCAAGGCGTACTACGAGGGGACGCTCGAT
>CAUQMN010000177.1:0-3822 GCA_963518765.1 uncultured Campylobacter sp. | reverse complement strand
CAAATCCATGCAAGAAGCGATGGACACGACGCTGGCTCGCCGCAAGATGCAGGACGAATACAACCGCGCTCACGGCATCACGCCGCGCTCGGCCAGCCGAAACATCGAGGAGAGCCTGCACGTCGAGGATGAGGGCGAGATATATAAACGCGGCAAAAATCTGGAAAAAATGCCTGCCACTGAGCGAGCGAGCATAATCAAAGAGCTAAGAAAGCAGATGCTAGAAGCTGCCGAGCAGCTGGAGTTTGAAAAGGCGGCGGCGCTGCGAGATGAAATCGCCAAGATACGTAAATTGTGAACGGCTTGTCTTTTTCCGCCATACTTCGTTACCGGCTCATTCGGCTTCGGTCACGGACAACTAGTCCGCTCCCTCGCCTCGATCGCCGTTGCCTCGTCTGACGAAAAAATACTTCGCCTTATCGTTTTGCGTTCAAATTTGGAGTCCAATTTGGCTAAATTTGTAAATTTGGCTTCAAAGAATTTTTAAATTTTATGAGCGAAAAGCTTTCGTCCCGAAAATTTGAGCTGAGTTTGTAACGAAGCCAAATTTTCGTGCCGCGATTTATCGCGGGCGCGAGCGACAACCGCTTTGAGCGAGTGAAATTTTAAAAATTTTATAAAACTTATACTAAATTTAGCCCCTTGTGCAAAGAATAACCGTTTAAGGTTGCTTGTAAAAAAAGGGGGCTTGAATTCTTCTCTTGCGGTCGCAGCTGCAAAGCAGAGCGTAATTCAAGCCCTTCCCCCTTAACAAAGCTCAAACAATCGTTTTTGTTTAGAGGGTTTTTAACGCATGGCGTCAAATTTGATCTACTCAAAATTTAGTATTTTTGCGATGCAGGTCTCGGCGGATAAAATTTCAAATTTTAGCCAAATTTAGCCTCAAATTTGACTAAAATTACCCGTCGTCCTCGATATTTTCCTGCATAAAAACCCGCATGCTCGGAAACTCGAGCACGCAAAGACGGCCGAAATCATGCTTATAAACGCAGCCCGTGTCGATATTTGCACTAAATTCCGTGATATCGGGCTCCGCGATCGGCGTATGGCCGTAGACGTTAAAAACGCCTTCGTTTTGGCTAAAATCGCCTCTGCCGCAAAGCACGTGCCGCCTAAACTACGCCGCGCTATCGCCGTGCGAGTTGCGTAGCGCCCACATCCGTCCAATCGCCGAATGCGACGCAACGAGCCGCCTACCTTGTGCGTTTTTAAACTCGGCAAACTCCAAATAAAGCGGCAAATTCGATAAAAACTCTATATGCGCGAGCTTTTGTGCGCGGCTAGCTTTGACGTAGGAGGCGAAAGTCTGCGCGCCGCCGTTTAGGTAAAACCAGCGCGTGTCGCTAGGCGTCTCGCCGCGTAAAAATGCGTCTTTATGTTGCAAAAGGCGGTACTCGTGATTGCCCATCACGGCCGCGTAACCGCGCTGAATCGCCAGCTGTACGACCTCAAAACTCCCCTCGCCGCGGTCTATCAGATCGCCGACGAAGCAAATTTTAGAATCGGCGCCGCGCGGCAAGCGATCTATTAAGGCGCAAAGGGTTTTATAGCAGCCGTGAACGTCGCCGATGAGGTAAATTTGGTCGTTCATCTTTTCCTTTTCTTGTAAATTTACTTAAATTTTAGCAAAGTTTAGCCAACGGGGCATAAAAAACAGCGCACTAAAGCTACATAAATTTGGTCGTTAAATTTAAGCACCCTCACTCGCCGATCACTAACATCACGCCAAGCGCTATCATAGTAACGCCGACGAAAAAGTCCAAAATTTTCCATGCGGCCGACTTTTGAAACAGCGGCACTAAAAATCTAGCTCCGTATCCGAGCAAGAAGAAAAACGCAAACGACGCGCACATCGCGCCCGCGCCAAAGAGTCCCGCACGCTCGCTAAATTTCGTAGAAACCGAGCCCAAAAGTACGACCGTATCAAGGTATACGTGCGGGTTTAGCCACGTAAAAGCTAGCGTAAGAAGCGCCGTTTTAACCGCACTGCGTGTCTCCTCGCCATCTGCCGTTAGCGCATGCGAGGCGCTAAACGCGCTATAAAGACTACGAACCCCGTAAATACTCAAAAACACAAATCCTCCCCAAAGCGCGGCGGTTTTGATGATAGGGTAGCGCTCAACCACGTAGCCAAAACCCGACACGCCCGCAAAAATCAGCGCGGCGTCGCTAAGCGCGCAGAAAGCGCAAACTAGAAAAACATGCTGTTTTTTGATGCCTTGTTTTAGCACGAAGGCGTTTTGCGCTCCGATGGCTAAAATCAGCGATAGCCCGAGCGAAAATCCAGAGAAAAAGGCGTTGAAAGAAATCATTTTATCCCTCATATTTTGTTTTTTAAATTTTGATCAAAACGCATATAACTAAAAACTAGGCTAAGTAAAATTTGCCGCACGCGTAGATTTTTGCAAATTTGCTCGCAGAATTTAGGAGTTTCAAGATGCGGGTCTGGGCAAGTAAAATTTGAAGCTAAATTTGCCGAATTTAGCTTCAAATTTGAACGTAAAACGATAAGGCAAAGTATTTTTCTACTTCGCTGCGCTCGTAGCTTTTCAAGAGGTTCTAGACGAGGTGCTTTTAAATTTGGCGACGGGAGTTACCTTGTCGGTAATGACCGAGCCGAATTTAAAAGCCTCTGCTTGCAGTTGCGACCGCAAGGGAAGCAAAGCGAAGTATAGGGCAAAAAGACGAACCGCTTAACTTTCTTTTAGCAGTTTCGCCACCATCTGCTCGCTCTTCCCCTTATCGCTATCCTTTTTCGTCGCCTTATATATCCCGCTCACGTACTCCTCGAGCACCTCTTGCGAGTTTATGCGCGCGTCGCCCTCTTTAGGTCTCACCTTGGCATATTCGCCGCTGTTTTGCAGCTCAAACGCTAGCTCGTTATCGCTAAGCTGCAAGCGCAAAAACTCGAGCAAGCGCTCTTGCAAATTTTTATCGATTATCGGCGTCATGAGCTCTAGGCGGCGCTCGAGATTTCGCGGCATCCAGTCGGCGGAAGCGATGTAAATTTGAGGATCGGCGTGCCTGAAATAAAATATCCTCGCATGCTCAAGGTACTTGCCGATGAGCGATCTCACGCGGATATTTTCGCTAAGGCCTTTCACGCCAGGACGCACGCAGCAGATGCCGCGCACGATGAGATCGATCTTCACGCCTGCGCTACTAGCCTTTACCAGCGCGTCCACGATGTCGCTATCTACTAGCGCGTTCATCTTGGCCACGATCCTGCCCTGCTCGCCGTGCGCGGTTTCGGTTTTTATCATCTCCAGCACGCGCTCTTTTATCTGCATCGGCGACATAGAAAGCGTCTGCAAGCGGCGGTTCTTAGAAAAGCCAGAAAGTATGTGAAAAAACGTCGTCGTATCGCTGGCAAACTCCGCCCTGCTCGTAAAATAGCTCACGTCGGTGTAAATTTTCGCCGAGCCGCCGTTGTAGTTGCCGGTGGATAGGTGCATGTAAAATTTGAGCTTGCCGCCCTCTTGACGGATGACTTGGCTCACTTTTGCGTGCACCTTAAAGCCCGTGATGCCGTATATCACGTGCGCGCCGGCATCTTCTAGAGCCTTTGCCCAGTGCAAATTGTTTTCCTCGTCGAACCTCGCCTTTAGCTCGACCATCACGGTTACTTGCTTGCCGTCGTTTGCGGCGTCGATGAGGGCCTGGATGATAGGCGAGCTTTTATCGACGCGGTAGAGCGTCATGCGGATCGAAATCACGCGCGGATCCTTGCTCGCCTCCCTGATAAACTGCACGACTGGATCAAAGCTCTCGTAGGGATGCACGACTAGCACGTCTTCTTTATCGATGACGTCAAACATCGAG
>CAUQMN010000176.1:0-3835 GCA_963518765.1 uncultured Campylobacter sp. | reverse complement strand
CAAAATAAAGACTATCAAAAAATCCTAAAAAGCAAGATCGAAGAAGTCGAAGGACAGTATGATTTTATCATCATCGATAGCCCTCCGGCTCTAGGTAGCATCACCGTAAACGCCCTAAGCGCTAGCGATAGCGTGATAATCCCAATCCAGTGCGAATTTTACGCGCTAGAGGGGTTGGCGCAGATATTAAATACCGTGAAAATAATCAAAAAAACGATTAATAAAAAACTAACGATAAAAGGATTTTTGCCGACGATGTACAGCTCGCAAAATAACCTAGCAAAAGAGACGGTCGCAAATTTAAAGCAGCATTTTGAAGATAAGCTTTTTAAGAGTAAAGAGACCGACGACGGCTTTGTTATAGTGCCTAGAAACGTAAAGCTCGCCGAAAGTCCTAGCTTTGGTAAGCCGGTGATTTTATACGATATAAAATCACCAGGTTCGGTAGCGTATCAAAATTTAGCTTGCTGTATTTTAGGATAAAAGATGGCTAAAAAGGGGGGACTAGGGCGCGGACTAGAGGCGATTTTGGGCGATGTAGAGCTTGCGTACAAAGCTGAGCTAAACGAGGGCAACAGCGATATGGTAAAAGATATCGACTTGGACCTAATCGTAGAAAACCCGTATCAGCCGCGTAAAAATTTCGACGAGACCGCACTAAGAGAGCTTAGCGAAAGTATCAAAAGGCATGGGCTCATTCAGCCCATCATCGTCATAGAAAAAGACGGCGGATATATGCTGATCGCGGGCGAAAGGAGATTTCGCGCGACTAAACTGCTTGGCGAAAGCAAGATAAAGGCCATAGTTGCCGATATCGAGAGTCAAAGCCTGCGCGAGCTAGCGCTCATAGAAAATATCCAAAGAGAGGACCTGAATCCGATCGAGCTTGCAAATTCTTATAAAGAGCTCATAGACGAATACAAAATCACGCAGGACGGGCTCGCAAACATCATCCACAAAAGTAGGGTTCAGATAACAAATACTATGAGGCTTTTGAGCCTTAGCGCCGTGACGCAAGAGTATATAAAAGAAGGCAAACTAACGCAAGGGCACGCTAAAGTCATCGTGGGTCTTGAGCCAAACGACGAAAAAACGGCGGTCGATACCATCATCGGACAGCGCCTTAGCGTGCGCGAGACGGAAAATTTGGTAAAAAATTTAAAAAATAAATTGCCGCCTAAAACGGCGCTTAAGTTAGACGAAAGATATCTTGAAAGACTAACAAACTTAAAAGAGATTTTTTCTAAATTTGACGTACCGGTTAAGATAAAAGGCAAAAAAATCACTATCGAATTTGATGACGTAGCTGATATCGATAGGCTAATAAACAAGATAAAATAAAAATATTTCTTTAATTTTAGCTTGTTTTATCCTTTTTTTTTGTAAAATAAGCACGATTTTATTATGCTTAAGAAAATATTAAATTTTAAGGAGATTTGATGTTGGAAATTAATTTGCCGTTAGTCGTCCTAACGGCAGTTATTTTTCTAGGGCTTATCGCCGTTTTAAATTCCATCCTTTACAAGCCTCTACTTAAATTTATAGACGCTAGAAATGATGCGATAAAAAACGACGAAGAGAGCGCTAGTAAAAATACGAGCGATCTTGGCGTGTACGAAGCGCAGATAGAACAGCTCATAGCCGCTGCAAGAAGCGAGGCCGGCAAGATCAAGCAGGAGGCTATCAACGCCGCAAAAGACGCGGCCGCTAAGATAGTCAGCGAAAAGCGCGGAGTTTTGGAGGCCGATTATGACGCATTTATCCAAAATTTAAATGCTCAAAAGAGCGATTTTAGAGCTGATTTACAGCAAAAACTGCCTGAACTTCAAGCTGCTTTAAAAGCAAAACTCGCAAGGATTTAAATATGAAAAGCAAAATTTTACTTTTATTATGTCCTTTTGTTTTGATGGCGGACGGCGGATACGACATCGTACCTAGAACGATAAATTTTATCGTCTTTGCTGCTATTTTGTATTATTTCATAGCAAACCCTATCAAGAACGCCTACAAGGGAAGAATCGCCGGTATCGCGGCAAGACTTGATAACATCGAGCAAAAACTAAAAGATTCAAAAGCTAAAAAGGAAGATGCTCTAAGACGCGTAGAAGAGGCCAAAGCAAATGCCGCTAGTCTAGTAGAAACCGCTAGAAAAGAGGCTGCTTTGATCTCTGAACGCATCAAGGAAGAGACTAGACAAGAGGTCGCAAATCTGGAAAAAAGCTTCCAAGATCAAAAAGAATTTGAAAAAAGACGCATGGTTAAGTCCGTCGTGGGATAAATTTTAAATGAAATCTTCTCAAGAGACAGCGTTAAAATGTACCAAAGCGAGCTTATCAATATCATGCTTAAAAGGGTCGGCTGATGAAAGAACTTATCGCAAAAAAATACGTAAAAGCCCTAGTTAGTGACCTTAGCAAGGATGAGTTTAATAACTTTACCGTTAAGCTACAAGAGATCGCAAACGCATTTGCAAATGAAAAATTTCAAAACATCATCGTTTCGCCGAATTTAAAAAATAGCCAAAAAGCGGATTTTGTTCTATCTTTAGTCGGTGAGGCGGATCAGAAATTTGTAAATTTCATAAAGCTACTGGGTGAAAACAAAAGACTTGATATTTTGCCTAACATCGTTTCGGAGCTTTTAGCGCAAAAATCAAAAATGGACAATGTTTTTTACGGCAAAATTTACGGCGGTTCGCAGATCAGCCAGGCTCAAATTTCAGAGCTTGCAAGCAGCTTTTCTAAGAGATTTAACGCAAAAATCATTTTAGAGCCGGTAAAAAGCGATTACAACGGTATCAAGATAGAACTAGACGATTTGGGCGTGGAGGCTAGCTTTTCGGTAGATAGGCTAAAAGCCCAAATGAGCGAATACATATTAAAAGCAATATAAAGGAGAAAAAGCGTGAGTGCAAAAATAAAAGCAGATGAAATCAGCGCCATCATCAAGGAAAGGATTGAAAATTTCAGCCTTAATGTCGATGTAAACGAGACGGGCAAGGTTATATCAGTAGCCGACGGCGTTGCTAACGTTTACGGCCTAAAAAATGTCATGGCCGGCGAGATGGTCGAGTTTGAGAACGGTGAAAAAGGCATGGCTCTAAACCTAGAAGAAAGCAGCGTGGGTATCGTTATTTTGGGTAAAACGGACGGTATCAAAGAGGGTTCGAGCGTAAAACGCCTAGCTAAACTTTTACGCGTCCCTGTCGGCGATGCTTTGATAGGCCGCGTCGTAAATTCACTCGGCGAACCGATAGACGCCAAAGGCCCGATCGAAGCTAGCGAGACTAGATTCGTCGAGGAAAAAGCAAAAGGCATCATGGCTAGAAAGAGCGTTCACGAGCCGCTTCAAACTGGTATCAAGGCTATCGACGCGCTAGTTCCGATCGGCCGCGGACAACGCGAGCTTATCATCGGCGACCGCCAAACTGGTAAAACTACCGTCGCGATAGATACTATCATCAACCAAAAAGGTCAAGACGTTATTTGTATCTACGTTGCGATTGGACAAAAACAATCAACGGTCGCTCAGGTCGTTAAAAAACTCGAAGAGTATGGCGCTATGGAGTACACTATCGTGGTAAATGCAGGTGCTTCCGACGCCGCTGCGCTTCAGTACCTAGCTCCTTATGCGGGCGTAACTATGGGCGAATACTTTAGAGACAACTCTCGTCACGCCCTAATCATCTATGACGATCTTTCAAAACACGCTGTCGCATACCGCGAAATGAGCTTGATTCTTCGCAGACCGCCGGGCCGCGAGGCTTATCCAGGCGACGTCTTCTATCTACACTCTCGCTTGCTAGAGCGCGCATCTAAGCTAAATGATAAGCTAG
>CAUQMN010000175.1:0-3872 GCA_963518765.1 uncultured Campylobacter sp. | reverse complement strand
TAATCCAAAAAAGTATTATCCCGCGATAAATTTCCATATTAAAGCAAATCAGTAAATTTACTGCGATTAAAATTTTTAAAAGCGCTTTATAACCGCGTTTTCTAATAGATCGAAAAAGCACGCAAACGGCGCATATTAGGACATTTGCGGTGACTAAAAACGTAAAAACGCGCGCGTCTTCGTCGTCAGAGAGGCTAACGGAAAAAATAACGGCGACGCAGAGCAAAACGCCGCATATTTCTATAAAATTTAGCTTGTTTTTATCTATTTGCATTTTTAGCGCTCGCGTAAATTCGAGCCTAGCTATACAAAATCGACCCCAAACGAATCATATTCGAGCCGCATTTTATCGCTAGTTCAAAATCCCCGCTCATGCCCATCGAGCAAATCACTGCGCCGCTAGGTTGCAGATTTTCGTAAATTTTACGCGTAGTCTCAAAGCTCTTTTGCACGACCTTTTCGTCCTCTACGTGTGCGCCGATACTCATCACGCCGACTGGTTTTAAAAATTTGCACTCCTGCGCGATTTGTAAAAATGCAGTCTCGGCGGCTTCGGGCGAGATGCCTTGTTTCGTGTCTTCGCGAGCGGAGTTTATTTGCAGCAGGCAAGGCAGCTCGCGATCAAGCCTCTTATCCACCGCAATCGCGGCCTCTACGCTCTCGCAGCTTTGCCAAAGAGCGGGTTTAAGCGCTAGTAGGTGGTTTATTTTGTTGCTTTGAAGTCGCCCGATGAAGTGCCACTCGATCGGCAAATTTGATAAAATTTCGCTCTTATTTTTGAGCTCTTGCACGCGGTTTTCGCCAAAGCTCGTTTGCCCTTGCCTAAAAAGCTCCAAAACCTCTTTAGTCGTTACGTTTTTACTCACGGCGACTAGCTTCACGGCCTCGCCCGTGCGAGCGTTTTTAATGCGTTCTAAAATTTGCGCTAGTTTCATTGTCCCGCTCCGCTTAGGCGCATCACGTCGTTAAAGGTCGCAAACGCCATCAGGCAGAGCAAAAACGCCCAGCCGCAGTAGGTGAGGCCGATATAGACTTTTTCATTCATCTCGCGGCGGAAAACGAGCTCGTAAAGGTTGAAAAATATGTGTCCGCCGTCAAGCGCGGGGATAGGCAGCAGGTTTAGCACGCCTAAATTTACGGAGATCAGCGCTGCGATGATGAGTAGGGTCGAGACGCCGATGCCTGCGGCCTTTGAGGTGATGTCGGTGATCTGGATGATGCCGCCCATCTCTTTTAGCGGTACGACGCCTACGATGAGCTTTTCAAGCCCCGTAAATATGAGCTTTGAGGCGTTTACGGTCTCAACGAGCGCAAATTTGAGCGAGCTAAGGCCGGTGTTTCGTATCGTGACGGCCTCGCCTGATGGTGAAATGCCGATGAGCGGTTTTTCTATCTTTTCGCCAAATATCGTCACGCTTTGCCCGATTTTTGGCGTCATAGTTTTCGGTTTTATTTCGCCCGCGCGCTTGAGCGTGATCGCCGTGGAGGTTAAATTTACGTTTTTGCTTATCTCGTCCCATTCGCTGATTTTGACGCCGTTTATGTTTAAAATTTTATCGCCTTTTTGCACTCCGGCGCTTGCCGCGGCGGAGTTTTCCAGCACTTTGCCCACAGTCGGAGCAAGCCTCTCAACCCCGATATGTCCGAGCGCGATAAAGATAAAAAACGCCAAAGCGAAGTTAAAAAACGGTCCGGCAAAAAGGATGAAAATGCGTCCTAGCGGACTAAGCCTCGTGTAGCTGTCGGCATCCTCGTTTTTTAGCCCCGGTTTGGAGTCCTCTTGCCCTTTTAGGCTCACGTAGCCGCCAAGGGGTATCGCGCCGATGGCGTACTCGGTGCCGCCGACAGTTTTTGAGTAGACGCTTTGCCCAAAGCCCACGCTAAATTTTAACACGCCGACTTTTAACATACGAGCGGCGAGAAAGTGGCCAAGCTCGTGGAAAAATATAAGAAAGCTAATCACCAAAACCGTGATCAAAAAGTGCCAAGAATACGCATAAAGCCCGACCGCAAGGATAGCGGCGGTAAGTATAATTCCTTTCAAAATTTGCCTTTTAAGTAGATTTTAAACGCGATTTTAGCGAAATTTTATAAAACTCCGCTTGAAACCGCGATCAAGAGCCGTTTGCACGGCATTTTTGACGGGCAAATTTATGCAAAAAGAAGCGGCGCAGTGCGCGGCTAGACGGAGTTAAATTTTAGGTCGTAAAGGGGCGCGGGTAGGGTGCAGTCTAGCTAAGCCTGCGGACACGGCTAAAAAGGCGCGAACGATACGGCGCGTAAAAGGTTTGCGTCCAGTTGGAGCCGAATTTACGGGGAGTACAGCTACATACAAGCGCAAAAGCCTAAGCTGCGCAGAAAAATAGGAATCAGACCGCGACGAAAACGAAAATAAACGGCGCGGTAAAGCAAAACCGCGAAAGCAAGCGACATTTGCCCCGATAAAAATATATCGCTGTAAAATCTAGCAAATAAAAATGCCCAAAATAGTCCGCCTAGCAGGCGTAAAGCGCTACAAATACGCTCCGCGCGCAAAGACCTCGCAAGCGTAAAGATATCGCAAATTTATCCGCCGCGCGGTAAGGCTCGGCTTAAACTTTGCAGATACCGCGCCCATCGCACGCGAGATACCGCGGCAAACTGCGCAAAACGATAAACCGAGCCGTCAAGCCGCGACGCAAAACGTCCTAAAATGTAAACAAATCCTAATTCATCCGCTAAATTTAACGCAAACCGCCGTCCTAAGCCGCATTAAATCGCTTTAAATTTAACGTAAAAAACAAGCGGCGACTTTAAATTCGGCATAAATTTACGGACAAGCTGTCCGCTACCGCGCGTCAAATTTGAGCGCAAATAGGCTAATTTTAGGGCGTAAATTTAGCTAAAAACCTCATTTAGCCAGGCTAAAATTTTGGCTCTGCTTAGCCCTTTGCCGGCGGTTAGGGCGGTTTTGTCTTTATTTGCGAGATCAAAATCTATCCCAAAATGCGACTTTACGCTCGCGATAAAAGGCTTTAAATCTAAAAGGTCGGGGCAGGGCAAGGCATCCGGCGCTACTTGCTGTAAAAAGCTCACGCCATCATCGTCAAAGTCGATACGCGCCCTAGGAACGTCGTCGTTGCTGATTTGTATATCAAAGGTTTTGTCGTTTATAAACGGCGCAAAAATGCGGATCTGCAAATGAAATTTGCGCTTTTTCTCATCTTCTCCTAGATACTCGTTGCTAAACCAGTAGCCCAAATTTACGGCGTTTAGTATAAACTCAAAATCATAAGGATCAGCAGGCGTCGCGCCTATGCGGCGTAAAAGCTCGTAAACGGGCAGCTTTTCTCGCAGCGCGTCATAATACTCGTAAAGCTCGCCAAGCAGCGGGTGAGCGCAGCCGGCCTTTTCTTGCAGGCGTAAAATCTCGAAAATATACCTGTGCGCAAATGAGCGATGCGCTACGCTGCTGCGTGCCTGAGAGCTAAGATAGTCTAAAATTTCGGGCTTATGCAAAAAGCTAAGCGCACTCCAAACTCCGCGCAATGTTTCTAAGTCGTTATCGCTCGCGTCAAATTTGCCCTCGCGCGTCTTATCGTAGTCTAGCGCACAGCCTAGCAAAAACTCTCCTAGCTCCTCGCTCATAACCTCGCCGATTTTGGCTAAATTTTTAGCGTTGTGGTAAAAGCTGACGTCGATTATCTTTTGATTTAGTTTTCGGGCTTGTTTTTTGAGTGCGGGTTCTAGGCTCTGCGTTCGTTCTACGATGATATCTCTTAGTCCGTGATCCATATTTTCTCTTTGTTTTAAATTTATTTTTAGTTTATGCTAGCCGCGTCGCCGAGCTTAAAATTTCGTTTAAATTTACGTAAAAGCTTCTCGCGCACAGA
>CAUQMN010000174.1:0-3899 GCA_963518765.1 uncultured Campylobacter sp. | reverse complement strand
TTGCTGCCAGCCTCATCGCCGTAAAGCACGAAGTCGGTTTTTTTACTCACCGAGCCGCTTACCTTCGCGCCGTTTGCTTCCAAAACCCTTTTAAATTCATCCCTGCTCTTACTAAGCGTGCCTGTTATCACAAACGTTTTGCCGCTTATAGCGCTTTGCTTTGCCTCGTAAATTTGCGCTTGCGGGCTAACAAAACGTAAAATTTCGTCCAAATTTTGCCTATTTACCTGCATAAACTCCGCGTAACTCTCCGCCATCGCCTCGCCGAACCCTTCGATCGCGGCGACTTCGCCGTAACTTAGCTCGCGCCAGTTTTGCGGGTAAATTTGCGCTATCTTTTTGGCAGCTACCTCGCCGATATGCTCGATGCCAAGGCTTGCTATAAAGCTATGCAAAGCGGGCGTGCGGCTAGCCTCGATGGCGCCGAGCAGATTTGCGATCTTTTTATCTTTAAAGCCCTCAAGGCATGCTAAATCCTGCGCCGTAAGCTCGTAAATATCGGCGATTTTGGCGACCAAGCCCGCTTCAAAAAGCTGATTTACGATCGCATCGCCAAGACCGTCGATATTTAGGCACTTTTTGCTCGCAAAATGTATGAGAGAATTTATCACGCGAGCCTTGCACTCGAGGTTTTGACACTTGATAAAAACGCCCTCGTCTAGCAGCATCGACCCGCATACGGGACACTCGCGCGGCCTCTCGATGGGCGTTTGCGAGCCGTCTCTGCGCTGCTTGAAGACGCCCGTGATCTTTGGTATCACGTCGCCTGAGCGGATAATACTGATAAAATCGCCCTTTTGCACGCCTAGACGCTCGATCTCGTCGAAGTTATGCAGCGTGGCGGACTTTACGATCGCGCCGTCGATATTTACGGGCTCTAGCACGCCCACCGGAGTCACGACGCCGCTGCGCCCGACCTGAAACGCGACGTCAAGCAGGCGCGTGGTCTTTTCGATCGCGGGAAATTTATACGCGACCATAAATTTGGGAAATTTCTCCGTGTAGCCCAGCTCCTCGCTAACTGCGATACTCTGCACGCGCACCACGAGGCCGTCCATCATAAAAGGCTTGCTATCTCGCTGCGCTACGAGCTGCTTATACGCCTCCTCGATCTGCTCGGCAGTGCGGCAAATTTTAAAAAACTCCTCTCGCTCAAAGCCCTGCAAATAGATAAAATCCATCATCTGCGAGTAGGTTTCAAGGCCCAAATTTTGCTCGCCGTAGCCCCAGAGCTTAAACCTCAGCCTGCGCGACGCCGTAACGGCGCTATCTAGCTGGCGCAGACTGCCGGCGGCCGCATTTCTAGGATTTGATAGCTGAGGTTCGCCCCTTTGCGAGCGGGCGAAATTTATCTCGTCAAAGTCGTTTTTAGCGATCACGACTTCGCCGCGGATCTCGATCCTACCGTTATAGGCGATTTGCAGCGGGATATTTTTGATGACTTTGGCGTTACTCGTGACGTCCTCTCCCGTTATGCCGTCGCCGCGCGTGATGGCTCGCACGAGAGCGCCGTTTTCGTAGAGTAAATTTAAGCTCGCTCCGTCAAATTTAGGCTGAAGCGCAAACTCCAGCCCCTCTTTGTCGCCGCGCTTTAGCCACGCTAGCAGCTCGTCAAAACTAAAAATATCCTCCATCGACCACATGCGCGCGCCGTGACGAGCTTTGATAAAGCCCTCGCTAACCTCGCCGCCGACGCGCTTTGTCGGACTAAACATCGAGATATCGCCGGGATTTGCTCTCTCAAATTCCAGCACTTTATGATAAAGCTCGTCGTACTCCTCATCGGTGGCTATGGACGCGTCGTCGGTGTAGTAGGCCTTCGCCCACGCGTTTAGCGTATCTACGGCCTCTAAATACTCTTTTTTATCCATTTTTCCTCGTTAAATTTGCTTTGCTTACCACGCCGCGAGCTTTCTCATCGCGTTTTCCAGCCTAAACATCTGCGCATGCTCGGCCACGTCGTGCGTTCGGATGATCTGTGCGCCGTTTCTAAAGGCCTCAAGATGCAGATAGAGGCTGCCCGGCAAGCGGTCTTTTATCTCGCTGGGACTATAAAAATTTATGACCGATTTTCTGCTAGCACCCGCTAAGATCGGCAAACCGAAGCGTAAAAAATGCTCTAAATTTTTTATCAAAATCATATTTTGCTCCGCCGTCTTGCCAAAGCCGATACCAACGTCAAGCACGATATCGCGGCACCCAAGTTCCTGCGCCGCAGCGATCTTAGCCTCAAAAAACGCGTCTATCTCGCCTAGCAAATCATCATAATGCGGGTTATCCTGCATATTTTCTGGGCTATTTTGCATATGCATGAGACAGTAGCTCGCGCCGTACCGCGCCGCTAGAGCGCAGAGGCTAACGTCGCCCGTGATATCGTTTATCATCTTAAAGCCGTGATTTAGCGCATACTCTAGGCAGTACGCATCAAAGCTATCTAGGCTAAATGTTGCCTTTTCATGCAAATTTAGGCGGTAAATTTCGGCTACTATCTTTTCCAGCCTGGCAAACTCGACCTCGCGTCCGACGTATTTGCTGCCGGGTCTGGAGCTAACCGCGCCTACGTCGATATACTCCGCACCCTGCTCGATCATCTCTTCGATGCGAGCTATACCGCTTTTTTCGTTCACGCGGCTTGCGGCGTTAAAGCTATCTTCGTTTACGTTTACGACGCCCATGATCTGCGCGCGCTGCGGTTTTTTAAACGGAGATTTTAAAAATTTGGCCAAATTTTTTAGCCCGAAATCCTGAGCGGACTCTTTTTTGGCAAGCGCAAGAACTTGCGCATCGGTAGCCATTAAAAGCGCGACCGAATTTGCGCCGCCCAGAATCACGTCGCGGTTAGTCACGAGCTCTGCACCCACGCTTAGCGCGTCTTGCTTTAGGATATTTGCAGCCGGCGAGCGCAAATCTTTAATCAAAAAAAAGTTGATCGCCGACTTTTTTTTCATCAAATTTCGCCCCTCGTCGCTAGGACGGATAATCTCGCAAATCTCGTTAAAATCAGTTTGCGGATTGATTTTAAAAATTTTCATCTAAGCCCTTTTTCGTAAATCATAAGAAGTATCGGCGTAAGAAGCGCGTGAGTTTTGGTATTTAGCTCGGCTAGGCGCACGGCTTTGAAAAAATACTCAAGCTCTTCGGCGCTAAATTTGACCCCTTGCGCCGTAGCCTCGAGAGCTATCGCAGCGATTAGCTCTTTTAGGTCGTTTTTGCCAAGCTTCTCGGAGCGTTCAAAAGCTGATTTTTCATCGATAAACGCGCAAATTTCTTTTAGCTCGAGACGTTTGTAATCTAATCCCGTTTTTTCGCGCTGCTTTTTTTCGAGTCTATTTTCGGTAACTAGGCGTGAGCGAACGGTCGGCAGGAGCATATTTTTCGACTCGCAAGCTATGATAAAAAAGATATTTTTAGGCGGTTCTTCGATGATTTTTAGTAGAGAGTTTTGAGCCTCGACGCGGAAATTTTTAGCGCCTAAAACCAGTAGCTTAGGCTCGCTCTCGGCGATATATGCCTCGGCGGCGACCTCTTTTGCGTTTTCTAGCAAAAAGTCCTCGGCGAAAAAAAATCTAACCGAATTTACGCCGTAAAGCCCTAAAATTTCCTCTTTTAAGGCTTCAAAATCGCTCGTGATTACGATTTTGCTTAGCATAGATTAAAGCGTTACTTTCGCAAATAATGCAGCGTCTATGCTCTTATCAAAGAGCCTAAACAGCGACAAAAGCTTGATATCTAGCGCGCCGTCGGAGGAGCTTAGATAAAAGCTATTTTGCGCCTGCTCGTCAAAAAGCCACATATAGCTATCGTCCTTGCCTTTGGCGATTTGCGAGCTTTTGTCTGCGCTTTTGCCGACGTAAAAAAACACGTAACCGTTTGGAAAAGCAAGGCTAAGCATGTCTAAA
>CAUQMN010000173.1:0-3927 GCA_963518765.1 uncultured Campylobacter sp. | reverse complement strand
CTTGCCGTTTAGCCCCATCCTTTGATGCGAGAAAAATATCTTGCCTCTTGGCTCGCTTATCTTCATAGCGACCGCGACCGCGCAAAAAACAGGAATCAAAAGCGGCAAAGCCATAACTATCAAAAATATATCAAGCCCTCTTTTTAGCGCAATGTTAAATTTACTCTGCAAAGAATTGTGTATCGCAAAAAGGCTCGTACGGGAGTTAAACAAGTTATAAATATGAGCCTGCGTAAAATCGTAGCCTCTAAGCACGGGCGTGAATAAAATCTCTTTATTTTCTTTGATATTTTGCTCTATTAGCTCGTTTAGCTCGCGTGCGCCCATGCCGCTGCCGCCTATAAAAAGCGACTCGTACTCGGTCTGCGCGCGAATATAACCGAGGTATTTATCGTCAAAAATCGCCAGCTCAAATTCCTCGTTCTCGCCTAAAATTTTAGCCTTCTTTTTCCAAAAGCCGAGTTTAAAAAGTAAAATTTTAGCTATAAATTTAAAAGCCGGGATAATAAAAATCATAAAACCAAAGCCTAAAATCAAGCTGGCTCTTGAAAAATCATAGTTTATCTTTAGCAAGGCAAGCGCGGCTAAAGTAAGCAAAAGCCCAAAAAAACAGCTCTTTACTACTATGGCGCACTCGTGCCAAAAATCATATCTCCTAGCATAAATCCCCTGATAAAAAAACAAGGCTATCATCAAGGCATAAGCGATGCCAAAACCCTGATATTTGGATATATCAAGCAGTACGTGGTCGCCGTAAAATAAATTTTTAAGCTCGACTGCTATACCAAAAGACGCCCAAATAGCCAAAAGATCGACTAAAAGAAGTATCGCTTTACAAAGATATTTTTTCATTTTTCCATCCAGATACGCGCCGCGCAAATTTCGCGCTTGGCGGCTATTTTATTTTTTCTTTAAATTTTTCGTATTTTTTCTCGACGTAGCTTTTGATCTCGGCCTCAAAACGCGCGCGCGAAAATCTTAGCGAATTTTCCCTGATTTTTACGGGTTCGAATTTATCGCGATTTTGCTCAAATTTAGCCACCGCGTCAAGCAGCTCTTTTACGTTTTGCTCCATAAAATATAACCCGCTCTCGCCGTCAATCACCGTCTCGCGAGCGCCTCCGCGCCCAAAGCAGATCACGGGCGTGCCGCATGCTTGCGCTTCTACGGGCGTGATACCGAAGTCCTCCTCGGCGGCAAAAACAAATGCCTTAGCCCGCCCCATGAGATCCCTCATCGTCTCATCGTCCGCAAAACCCAAAAGCTCGACGTTTTTGCCTGCTTTTGATTTGATTTTAGCCATATCGGGCCCGTCACCGACGACTACCAGTTTTTTATCCGTCTGCGAAAACGCCTCTACGATGAGGCCTACCTTTTTATACGGCACCATTCGCGAGGCGGTTAGATAAAACTCCTCTTTGGCTTCGCACAGCGTAAATTTATCCACGTCTACGGGCGGATAGATGACGTCGCTGGGCTTGCCGTAGATTTTTTCTATACGGCGCGCGATGTAGCGACTATTTGCCACGTAATAATCCACGCGGTTTGCGCTGGCGGCGTCCCAAATGCGAATTTTATGCAAAAAATACTTTGCCAGCACGCCCTTTAAACCGCGGTCAAGCCCGCTTTCGCGCAAGTACTGATGATACAGATCCCATGCATAGCGGATCGGCGTGTGCACATAGGCGATGTGAAGCTGGTTAGAGTGCGTTAGCACCCCCTTTGCGACGGCATGCGAGCTAGATAGCACGACGTCGTATCCACTTAGATCAAACTGCTCGATCGCAAGCGGAAATAGCGGCAAGTAGTTGCGGTATTTGCTCTTTGCGAAGGGCAGCTTCCCAATAAAGCTCGTATGCGCTCGCTTGCCTTTTAAAATTTTGTCTCGGTCGCGCTCGCTTAAAAAGTCGATAAGGCCGTAAATTTCAAAATCGTCCCAAACATTCGTGAAACTCTCGACGCATTTTTCTGCGCCTGCATAGGTGCTAAACCAGTCGTGGATTAGTGCTTTTTTCATTTTTCGCCCAGATAAAAATTAGTTTCCAGCGATTTTTCAATCGGCCATTTTATAAACTCGTCTTCATACTCCTTGGTCTTTTTAAGCAGCAAAAAGATACTCCAAGCAGACTGAGGAAACGCCCTAGCTAGCGGCTTTGCGATGCAGGGCGGAAACGGATAAAAGTTACTTCCTTGAAAATCTACCAGCTCAAAACCGCCCCAAATTTTTAAAAACCGCATCAAATCGGGCTTAGTATAACCTCTAACGTGCGCGGAGTGATTTTGTATAGACGTAGGCTGCCTACCTAGTAGCAGCAAGGCTCTGTTGTGAAGGCTGGCTAAATTCGGAACCGCTAGCACGAAATGCCCGCCTATTTTTAGCGTACGAGCTATCTCGTGAAATATCCAAAATATCTCCTTGACGTGCTCTAGAATTTGATTTGCGCTCACGAGATCCAGGCTCTCGTCCTCGAAGGGAAATCTATCTCGCTCAAGATCGTGCAAAAAGACCTCGATGCCTCTTGAGGCTAGTTTTGCGACATTTGGCTCGAACCCTTCTAAAGCCAAAAGCCTAGCGTCCCCACATTTACTTTTATATATCGCCAAATCATCGCCCTTACCCGCGCCGATATCCAGCACGGTTTCGTAATGCCCTATTTTAGCGGCAAAATCAGCTATTATATGTCGTCCGTAGTTTAGGCTTCTGTCTATCATTTTACGGCTCCTTATCTTAGTTTTTCCATTACTTCTATGATTTGTTTAGCAGAGCGCTCCCAGCTAAATCGCTTAATATTTTCAAAACCCTTAACGCAAAGTTCGTTTCGTAAATTTTCATCGTTTAAAACGGCTTGTATCTTACTTCTTATATCTTCTACATTATGCGGATCGAAATACAAAACGCTATCCCCGCAAACTTCGGGTAGGCTAGCGGCGTTTGAGCACACTGCCGGACAACCGCAGGCTTGCGCCTCAAGCGGCGGGATACCAAACCCCTCGTATAAAGACGGAAAGACGAATAATTTTGCTAGATTATAAATAGCCGCGATGTCGGCGTCCTTAACATAGCCGGTAAAAAATATACGCTCTGCGAGATTATTTTTCTCGATAATCTCCAAAATATCGCTATCGCTAGTTATAAAGCCGTCTCTTTTTCCCACTATTACCAAATTTAGCTCCGTATTTTCTAGCGCGAACAATAAATTTTTCAAATTTTTGTGAGGCTTTACGTTTCCTACGAATAAAATAAAATTCTCCGGAAGTTTATATTCTCTTGCCGCCGCCTCCAAAACGGCGCTATCGTAGCGGTTATTAAAACGTCCCTCGTCTATAGCGTTTGGTACGACAAAAATATTTTTATCCGTTTTCGTATATTTTAATATCTCGCTTCTTGAAAACTCCGAAACGCTAAAGACGACGTTGCTTCTGCTTAAAGCTTGATTAAAAATCATCTTGGCATACATCTTTTGCATAAAATTTAAATTGCCGTAAAAAGCCAAATGAAACGCATCATGGATGGTAACCGCCCTAAATTTCGCCCTTATGGGCAAGATAGGGATATTATAATGAGGAGACCAAAAAATATCGCATTCAGGAATCTTTACCGGCAAACAAATCTGCTCGTCCAAAGAGTAAATTTCCCTCCCGCACTCTAAAATTTTAACGTTTTTACTCCATGCGTACTCCCTTATCTCGGCCTCCGTACCTAGCAAAATAACCTCGAATTTCTCCGTTAAAAACGGCAGTAAACCCTTTATATACGTACCTATTCCGGATGCTTTGTGCATGCGAAAGTCGATTGCTATCTTTTTACGCATAGCCGTCCTAGTTTTACCTTATAGTTTAAAATTAATGACATTTCAAATAAAATTATATCAAATCTTAAATAATAAGTCGTATTTTTTCTTCCCAATCATTATCCTTTGAAAATTT
>CAUQMN010000172.1:0-3935 GCA_963518765.1 uncultured Campylobacter sp. | reverse complement strand
CTAACGAGACTTGCGGTAAATCGAGTCTCGGGCGAGCTTTTTGACGCCGTTAAAAGCGAGTATCTAAGGCTTTTTAACGAACAAAACTACGGCGCCGCGCTAGAAATAGCTTTGCAAGCCGCAGAGGGCGCGGACGCGCAGGCGCAGCTAGAGGCGGGCTACGTTTACGAGACGATTTACGGAGACTACGTTCGCGCGGTGCGCTACTACAAGCTCTCCGCAAGCGGCGGCGAACCGCAAGCGGCGCTAAATTTGGGCTATTTATTTTTGCGGATGAGCGATTATTCGCGCGCGCTAGGCTATATCGGCGAGGCTTTGGAGCGGCAGGAGGCGCTTGGCAGCGAACATGCGGCGGACGGGTATTATCGCCGCGGCATGGTTAGGCTAGATCCGCGCAGAGGCAAGCTTCACGACCCAAAGGCTGCTGTTGCGGACTTTGCTAATGCCGCGCGTCTAGGCGGAGCGGACGGGACGTTTATGCTGGGCGTTTGCTACGGCCTTGGCGTAGGCGTGAGCGCGGACGAGCAAAAAAGCGACGAACTCGTAGAACGAGCCGCCGGTCTAGGCAGCGAGGATGCGCGCAAGGTTTTAAGCGGTTTTGCTAGCATTGCGGACTTTGTTGTTAAATAGCCCTTTGCCGCGTTTTGCCGCGGTTAGGACGGCTTTGATTTGAGGTTAAATTTAGCGGTAAAGCCTTGCTAAACTAGACAAGCGCCCGCAAAACAAAATCGGCGCAATAGTTTAGCTTGTTTGTAAAAAGCGGATGAAATCGCAACCATTTTAAGATGCGCGCTCTGGTTTTAAAGGCTAAATTTAGGGCGTGAGGCTTACCGGTAAATTTAGCTATTTTTGCGCGAGCAAGCGCAATACAAGGAGAAAATTTGAGCAGAAATTATGACGAAAATCCGCTGGTTTTACAAGATGATTTTTACCGCATCTCGGTTGGCTGCGCCTTCTTGCTTATCATTAACCTTTCTATGATATTTCTGATATTTTTTAGCGACATGGTAGACTGGCAAAGCGGCTCCTTTTGGGAGGTTTTCAGAGCCGAAGCGATGCGAGACGGCAGATTTGTTTCGATGTTTATAGGGGTTATTTTTGGAAATGTTTTAGCTACCGCCGACCTAGTCAAAAAGCTCAAAAATCCCTCACTTGTTTACCTTTACGAGGATAAAATTTGCCAAACCAAAAAGGGAGTAACGATAAATTTGGCAGATATCGTCCAAATGCGAAAATCGCCCTATCAAATTTTAGGAGCGATACCGAAAAATCCGCTTTCCGCGATAGTGATTCCATTTATGTTCGTCTTGGCCGCGTTTATTTTTTATGTGCTGATTTTTATCGCTAGATGCGTGCTTAGAGCCTTTGACAAAGACGTAAATTTAAGCTACTTTTGCAACCTTGCCCTGTTTAGTCAAACGAGCGTTATAAATATTTATTTCATCTCAAAATCAGACTACGCCGCGGTGCGTGAGTATTTTTCGTCAAAGCTGGGCACAGACGTCGCGGACGCGCCATGGACGGTTAAATTTTACGACTCCAGAAATTGATCTAATTTGCAATATTTTTCTCGGAAATCCAAAATCTATAATCATCTATTTTACTTTTATTTTGATCTTCTGCTACGACTTCTAGCCAATATCTGCCGTCTGATTTTACTTTTACGAGGATGTTTTTAAATTTTACCGTCGAACTTGGCATTTCATCAGATATGCAAGTATATTTTATAAATTTTATGTCTTCATCCGGCTTATTTTTGCATTTATTGATATTTTCTAAATTTACGTATTGCGGTATATTATCTTTTTTGATATCAAAGTCGGTTTGATAATTTGCTAGACCTGCGATTCTCACAAATAAACCGCTTAAAAATATTACTGAAAATATAATCCAAATGCCATTAATAATTAAAGATGTTCTATAATCAAGATGATTTGATAAAGATAAAAGCCTAGCAATAAACATTAATGCGGCAAGTGCAGTAATTATTACCGTATGTGCGGCATCATATTCATAATAAACTACTATTGGGACAATATGAGATATAGGTATAAAAGAATCTATTGCTATAATAAGCAGAAAAGCAAAAATAAATTCTCCAAAGTCTTTATTTTTATGTGTATACATCATTAAAAATACTAGCGCCATAAGAAAAATATACAAGTAGTAAAAATGCTCGAAATACGATGTGGCAATTTTAAGCAAAAAATATATTAATACAATATAGAATGCGCTAATCAAAACATACAACCACTTTAGCCAACTCGGACTATAATAGGATACCCTAAATAAAAATAAATTTTGCAAAAAACAAAACAACAAACAAACTACTGTATAAACAATCCCCATGACAAAAGCTTTTATCACAGAAAAGGGTATGTTACCCAAGGAAATCTCAATGGTTTTACCTATGGCAATAGAATACGGCACGCAAAGTAGAGCTCCCAATAATACAAAACTTAACGCTGAAAATATTTTACGCCTAATACAAAAACTAAGAACACATCTAAAATCATACTTCATAGCGTTTATGAGATGATTTTTTATGTATTCACCGCAACCTGATGCCTTACGGTTATTTTCACCCATAAGTTCATACATTTCGTAAATAAATTTTTCTTTTCCAAGAAAATCAGCGTATAATTTTTTACACTCTTTTTTATCGGTGGAGGATATTTGCTTGCTTATTATTTCCTTTTCGTCATTTAGCAGATTCTCAAGCTTTTTCTTGACGTCTCTATCTTTTTGCGACAAGTAAAAACATGCAATAGGCTCTAACGTGTTAAGCTCTTTTTCAACTTGACATAAATCGTTATTCGTAAAATTTTTCTCGAACATCTTTTATAGCCTTAAAACTTCACGCCTCCAAAATCGCTCCGTTGCTAGCGTTTGTTACCAGCTTGCGATACATTCGCAGCCAGCGAAACGGCAGCGGTTTTTCGATCGGCTTAAATTTAGCCCTGCGCGCAGCGATCTGCTCTTCGCTTAGGCGCACGTTGATCGCGTACGTATCCACGTCGATATTGATGATATCGCCGTCTTGTAGCAATCCGATCATGCCGCCCTCGGCCGCTTCGGGGCTTACGTGTCCGATACTTAACCCTCTCGTAGCGCCGCTAAATCTGCCGTCCGTGATGAGAGCTACGTCCGCACCGAGACCTCGCCCCATGATTAGGCTTGTAGGGCTTAGCATTTCCTGCATGCCCGGGCCTCCGCGCGGCCCTTCGTAGCGGATGACGACCACGTCGCCTTTGCCGACTTTGCCCTTTGAGATGCCCTCTATCGCCTCGTCTTGGCTGTTAAAGCAGACCGCCTTGCCGCTAAATTTACGCTCGCCGATGATGCCCGCGGTCTTGATGACGCAGCCTTGCTCGGCTAAATTTCCAAACAAAATCGCCAGTCCGCCCACGTCCGAATAGGCGTTTTCGACCTTGTGGATGACCTCTTCGTCTTTTATGACGCTAGCGCCCACGCGCTCGCCTAGACTCTCGCCCGTGACGGTCGGCGCGCCTAAGTCCAGCAGTCCGTTGTCGCGGCGCGAAATCTCGTTTATCACGGCGCTTAGTCCGCCCGCGCGGTCGATGTCCTCCATGTGGATATTTGGCAAGCTCGGGCTGATTTTGGCGATGTGTGCGATCTTGCGGCTGATCTCGTTGAGCCCCGCGATCTGTAAATTTACCCCAGCTTCGCGCGCGATAGCCAGGATATGCAGCACGGTGTTGCTGCTGCCGCCCATCGCCATATCTACTACGAGGGCGTTTTGGATCGATTTTTCGTTTACGATGTTGCGGATTTTGTATTTTTCATCGAGCGCTATCTCGCAAATTCGCCGCCCGGCCTGCCTGATGAGCTCCTCGCGCTCTGGCGTAAGTGCTGGCACGGTGCCGTTGCCTTTTAGCGCGATACCCATCGCTTCGCATAGCGTATTCATCGAG
>CAUQMN010000171.1:0-3950 GCA_963518765.1 uncultured Campylobacter sp. | reverse complement strand
AACGCTAAAAGCGTCGAAATCACGCTCATATAAAGCGTCTCGCCGATGGCTGGAAGCAAAATACGCTCGAAAACGTCGGGAAATTTAGAAAAATCTATGTCAAACATCATGCCACCTCCCATAATACGCCGCTTTGCTTGATGTACTCGGTCACGCGCGCTTCGTCTTTTGGATCGACGTTGATGACGAGCGAGCCTAGCACATTTTCGTTTAGCTTTTCAAGCTTGCCCCAGACGATGTTAAAGTCGATATTTAGCGTGCGCGCCATGTGCGTGATGACGCTGTTTTGCGCGACTTCTTTCGGGAAAAATAGCCTGATATTTACGCCCTCGCTCGGCAAAATTTCATCCTCGCCGAGGAATTCCTTCATCTTTTCATCTGGCTTTAAAAATAGCTCCTCGATTGTACCGCTGCCGATTATCTTGCCGCTTTCTAGCAGCACTGCGCGGCGCGCGATGCTTTTTACGACCTCCATCTCGTGCGTGACCAAAACGACGCTGATATTTAGCGTTTGGTTGATCTGTTTTAAAAGCTCGAGTATCGAATTTGTCGTATTTGGATCAAGCGCCGAGGTCGCCTCGTCGGAGAGTAAAATTTTTGGACTTAGCGCAAGAGCGCGTGCGATGGCGACGCGCTGCTTTTGTCCGCCGCTTAGCTCGCCCGGGTAGCTTGCTGCTTTGTTTGCAAGGCCGACTAGCTCTAGTAGCTCGCTCACTCTTTTTTTGATTTCGCCGTCTGAGTAACCCCAAAATTTAAGCGGAGTAGCGACGTTTTCAAACGCCGTTTTCCTCGCCATCAGCGCAAAGTGCTGAAATATCATCCCCACATCTCGCCTAAGTTCTCTTAGCTCTTTATCTTTTAGCGCCGAGATTTCTTTGTCAAATACTTTCAGGCTGCCGCTTTGATAGTCCTCTAGGCCGTTTATGCAGCGAAGCAGGGTGGATTTACCCGCGCCGCTGTGGCCTACGATGGCGAAAATTTCGCCTTTTTCTACGGTTAGGCTGACGCCATCTATGATCTGCGTCGCTCCGTAAAATTTCTTTAAATTTTCTATCTTTATCACTCAAATTTCCTCGTTCGTAATTCCGCCGAAGCGCTACTAAAATTTATAAAATTTCGAGCCTTAGCTCATCTGCACTCTTTGGCGAAAGAAGCGCCGGAGCGATGTCAAACACGCTAAACGCCCCGCGCTCACCCTTTTGCGCCAAACGATACGCCGCGCGGGCGTAGGCTACGAGCACGCTAGCTGTAAATTCTGGATTTGAGTCAAGCTTTAGTGAAAACTCGATCAGATGTTTATTTTCTCCGTGCTCGCCAGTCGCTCCGCTTCGCAAAACGAATCCTCCGTGGGGGATGCCGCCGTACTCTTTTTTTAGCGTTTCAAGACCCACGAAATGCACGCTCGTGTCGTAGTCGGCGAAGTAGTTTGGCATCGTTTTTATATCGCGCTCGATGCGCGCTTTATCGGCGCCGTCCTCAGCTACGACGTAGCACTCGCGCAGATGTTTTTCGCGCGTGCTAAGTTTTGGGTTTTTACCCGCACGGACTCGCTCTAAGGCGCTTTCTATCGGCACGGTGTATTGGCGCGCATCCACGACGCCCTCGATCCTGCGGATAGCGTCTGAGTGGCCTTGGCTCACACCTTTGCCCCAAAACGTATAACTACTGCCGTTTTCTAGCACGCTCTCTCCGAACAGTCTGTTTAGCGAAAACAGACCCGGATCCCAGCCCACTGCGATGATGCCCACATTTCCGCCCTTTTTGGCTGCGGCGTCCACAGCGGCGAAGTGCTCAGGGATTTTTGCGTGCGTATCAAAGCTATCTACGACGTTAAAATTTTGTGCAAACTCAGGCGTCTGCGTCGGTAGATCCGTTGCGCTACCGCCGCAAAGCACCAAAACGTCAAATTTGCCCTTGTGCGATAAAATTTCATCCGCGCTAAACACCGGAGCTCCGCATGTCTTTACTTTGCTTGGATTTCTGCGGCTAAAAACGGCCGAAAGCTCTAAATCCTTGCTATTTCGCGCGGCAAGCTCAACGCCGCGACCTAAATTTCCATATCCCAAAACCGCTATTTTTATTTTTTCGTTCATTTTTCTGTCCTTTTATTTTTTAAATTTTTGCGCATTAAACGGTGTGCCGTAGTTTAAATTTAACCGCTCAAGGCACCGTTTGGATCTGCCAAGTCCTAACGCAAAAACCAAAAAATATCAATCGACCGCTCCCAAATTTGCTAGCTCGCTATCTACCTTTTCTAGCTTTTGCGTCGCGCTAGCTAGCCCTTCGCGGTTGGCTTCGACCACGGCTTGCGGAGCGGAGGCTACGAATTTCTCGTTATTTAGCATGCTTGAGAGTTTTGCTATCTCTTTTTCTAGTTTGTTTTTTTGTGACCGCAGTCGCATGATAACAGCGCTCATATCCACGCCTTCAAGCGGTACGAATACTTCTAAATTTTCGCTCACGTCGCGCGCGGCGTTTTCGATTTTAGCATCGCAAAACTCGATCTGTTCGCATTTAGCTAGCAGCTTTATAAAATCTTCGACTTTATATGTTTTGCCCCATTCTAGACTTGGTATTTTAATATCTAGGTTTTTTTCTTTTATATATTCTTTTGCATAACTGTCCCAAAGGATCCAATCTTCTTCTTTATTTTTATTATTCTTTTTCTCTGCATAAGCTATATAATCCTTTTTAGTTTCATCACCTTTTTGCATAATTTGTTCTACCAGATATTTATCTATTTTGCCACGTGGACCAAATTCTGAGCCAAAAGCGTTTGAATCAAGGTTTGTATCAAGTTCTACTTCTTTGTTTAGCTTGATGAAGGCTTTTGCGATCTTTGAGTTGCCTTGCTCGATGGTCGCCTTTGCGCGGCGGATCGCGACGATAGCTTCGATCACCAGCTCAAAGGTCTTTTCTATCTGCAAATCGCGCTCGTTAGCCTGCGGATACGCCTCTATCATGATCGAGCTCGAGCTCGCGCTTTCTAAATTTGAGCCGCTAAGCTCGTGGAAAAGGTATTCGGAGATAAACGGCATAAAAGGACTTAGTAGCCTCATAGTCTCTTTAAATATCGCTCCAAGCTCCCTTACGCTGCCTTTATCGACTTTGCTAAGCTCGATGCCCCAGTCGCAAAACTCGTCCCATAAAAATTTATAAATCGCGTTTGCCGCGTCGTTAAAGCGGTAGGCGTCGATGTTTTCTCGCACTTCGCGCACGCACTTGTTAAAGCGGCTTAGCATGTATTTACCAAGCTTTGTTTCGATTTTGGCGTCGCTTAAATTTGCAAATTTAGGCTTGTTTAGCAGCAGGTATTTGCTCGCGTTGTAAAGCTTGTTCGTAAAATTTCTCACGAGCTTCATCTTTTCGTCGCTTAGCTTGATGTCGCGTCCCTGTACGGCAAGTAGCGCAAGCGTAAAGCGCAGGATATCGGCGCTGTATTCCTCGATGCTAACGAGCGGGTCGATGACGTTGCCTAGGCTTTTACTCATCTTTCTGCCTTGCTCGTCTTTAACCAAAGCGTGCAGGTAGATATCGTCAAACGGCAGCTTGCCCAGCGCGTTTTCGCCCTGAAACATCATCCTAGCCACCCAGAAAAACAAAATATCAAAGCCGGTGATTAACAGGTTGTTTGGGTAAAATTCGGCCAAATCGCCCTCAAACCACTTCTCGTTTTTTAGCTCCTCGCCGTTGCCCCAGCCAAGCGTGCTAAATGGCCAAAGACCAGAGCTAAACCACGTATCTAGCACGTCTGGGTCTTGGTGGATGTTTTTACTTTTGCACTTTTTGCACTCGCACGGCTCTCCCTCGTCAGCCCACATATGACCGCACTCATCGCAGTAAAATACTGGAATTTGATGTCCCCACCAAAGCTGGCGTGAGATACACCAGTCTCTTAGCTCTCTCATCCACGCGTTAAAGCTGTTTATCCAGTGTGGTGGGTAAAATTT
>CAUQMN010000170.1:0-3957 GCA_963518765.1 uncultured Campylobacter sp. | reverse complement strand
CAGGCAAAAATCTCGTGCCGTAGCCCGCAGCCGGAAATAAACAAGTCTGTATCATGATTTTCCTTTTGATTTTTTAGGAGATTATAGCGAGTTTTGGCTTATATGGAGTATTCACGAGGATTTGGCGGATAAATTTACGGCTTGCCCTGCAAGGGCAACGAAGTGAAATCGCTAAAAATCATCTCGCGATACGTTGCCTTAATTATTGACGTTCAAATTTGAAGTTAAAATTGTAAATTTTACTTGCCGAGATTTGCATCTTTATGGCGCTAATTTTATTTTCGTCAAATTTAACTTTACGTATTTGTAGCTTCTAAAAAATTAAAGCTTTCCTCTTTTATTGGGAGAGGAAGGGGGTTCTACTTACGAAGCGTCGCCCCTTCCTCTCCCAAGCCCTCTCTAACCCCACTGCACGTTTAAGGTGGCGACACTGCTTTGCTCGCGCAAAGCGTCGCATATTTTAATAATTAAATTTAAAAATACACTGCACGATAGTATCAAATTTAACCAATTTAAATTTCGCGTTTTCAAGACTAGAGTTTCGGTGTGTAAAATTTATCAAAATTTTAATCTCGATAAATTTAAATAAAAGCTAAAAATAAAACGTGAATTTGCGAATTTAAAAGATAAATACTCTAAATTTAACGCATAAATTTACGCCGCTAGGGCAAATTTGACTGCCGGGCGGCGGCAAATTTATATCCCTCTAAACGCCGCCTTCGCGTTTTCTAGGTCGTTTGCGTCAGGGTGGGTTGCGGCTCTAGCCCATCTGGCTTCGCGCTCCGGAGTTACGGCGTAGCGCGGGTCGTTTGGCGCTGCTTCGCCCATTTTGCGTAGCTGCTCGATGACTTTTGGATCGATTGCGCCTTGACAGTAAAACTCGCGTAAAATTTCATTTTCGCCCTCGCGCAATACGACTTTTGCCTTTTCTAGGCAGTTCATCGCGTGCTCGTGCTCGGGATCCATGCCTAGCGTCATAAATACGCCCACTTTTTTGCCCTTTATCTCGCGCAAAAAGCGTTTAAATTTAGGCTCCGCGTCGCCCTTATCGACGTAAAATCCAAGCGCGATAAAGTCGTAGCGATCCAAATCCGCATGCAGATCCTCGCTAAATTTGACCGCCTCGCAGCCAAGCTCGTTTGCGATAGCAAGACCGACTTTCTCGGTATTTCCGGTCGCGCTCGTGTAGATAACTATTTTTTTCATTCAAAGTCCTTTTGTGAGATATTTGCTACTTCAGTGCCGATCGACATGCCCCAAAATACGCCGTCGGTTGTGTAGTTTAAAAAGCCGTTTTCTATGTGCATATAGCCTTTGCTTTCGCATTTTTTGAAAAACTTCATTAGCGCGTCAAACGTTTCATCGCTAACCAGGCTTTTTACCTGCGCGAGGTCGATTTTTGGGTACATAAAGAGGCTTTTTAGCCGCGCTTCGGCACGCTGTTTATCGTCTACTTTGTTTATCATGCGCATTTTTTCTTTAGCGTTATAGATGTCGTAGTAGCCTAGCCTTCCGCCAGAGCCTCTTCCTAACGGCAGGATATCGGCGCCCTCGTGGCTTAGGCGGATATATTGATAGCGGTCGCGGCCGATGCGGTTAAATTTAGTATGCTCGAGCACCTCGTAGTTGCCAGTGCCTAGCAGCTTTTCAAAGAAAGCGTTGTGCAGCTCGTGCTCGTAGTTCACGTCGTAGTAGTCCTGCGAGACCGTCTTTGCGAGCTGCGATTTTTCAAAAAGCTGAAGCGAATAAAAGCTCGTGCTGTCGATCTTTAGCTCGTCTACTAAGCGCGCGTCTTCTAGCACTTCGTCTATCGTTTGCTCAGGGTAGTTAAAGATAACGTCCGTACAAACCATGCCGCTAAAATTTTGCCTGATCATTTTTAGATGCTCTATCGCGCCTTTTTTGTCGTGGACGCGGTTTAGCAGTTTGCGGCCTTTGTCCGAAAATGTCTGCACACCGATGCTAAAGCGGTTTACGCCTAGACTTTCTAGTAGGCGCACTTTGCTTAAATTTAGATTATGCAGCGTGGTTTCTAGGCTAAATTCGCAGTCGTCCGAGATATTAAAATTTGATCGCAGAGCCATGATGATCGGCTCAAGGTGCTTTTCTTTTAGTATCGTCGGAGTTCCGCCGCCAAAATATACGCTGCGGATATTTTTAGCTTGCAGATACGGAAATTTACCGTATTTCCTGGTCTCGCCCAGTAGATACTGCGTGTAGCTATCTAGCTCGTCCTCTAGCTTCGTGCGGTTCATCGAGCAAAACGAGCAGATATTATCGCAAAATGGCACGTGGATGTATATCACGCCGTCTTTTTGCGTCGGCAGCTCCTCGGTTAAAAATTTCTCCACCTCGGCGTTAGTCGCCATCTTTATCTTTTTAGGACGCGTCGGCCCTGCGTGCCCCTTTTGTCTGGTTTCAAACATTTCGCGCCGCCGCTAGTTTTCCATACTATTTACTATATTTATGACTTCGTCGCGTAGGCTTTCAACCGTTAGCTCGGCCTTTTTCTCAAACGGCACGAACACCTCGCCCTCGTCGCAAGCTATATACATGCCGTCCTCGGTGATATCGGTCATTTTGACGTTTTGCGGGTTTTTAAAGCCGCCGAATCTCGCGCACATATCCTCGGTGATGCCGATGAAGTTATCGTTCATCATGCCTAGCGCCATTTCTTTGGCCTCTCTTGCTTCTTCGTCCAGCTTCATATTATCTCCTTAGTTAAAAATGATATTTGTTATTTTAACCGTTTGAAGCTGAATTTTAGCCCTTAATAAGCGCGATTTGCCCGTTTTTTATCTCGTAAATTTTATCCGCCGCGTCAAAATACGCATCGTCGTGACTGATCGCAAAAATCGTGTAGCCTTGCGCCTTTAGCTCCGGCAAAAACTCCGCGTAAAAACGCCGCCTAAACTCGGGGTCTTGATCGGCCGCCCATTCGTCTAGGATTAAAAACATACGTTTTTCAAGCAGCGCCGCGACCATAGCGAGGCGTTTTTTCTGGCCTTGAGAGAGATTTAGCGTGCTAAATTTGCCGTCCTTTACGCTTACTTTATCTTCTATCGACATCTTTTTTAGCAGCCCATCTATCAGCGCTTCATCGTCGCTCATTACCTCGTCAAAGAGATAAAAGTCGCTAAAGACCGCGCTGATCGTGTTTGCGTAGCTTTTTAAATTTGACTCTGTGATCTTGACGTCATCTGCAAACATCTCGCCGCTTTTTGGCGCTAGAAGTCCTGTTAGGATCATAAATAGCGTGCTTTTGCCGCTGCCGTTTTTACCGATCAAAAACACCGTCTCGCCGCACCTAATCTCTAAATTTATATCCTTTAGCGCAAATTCGCTCCCCTCGTCGTATGCGAAATTTATATCTTTTAGGCGCAGTTTTTGCCAAATTTGCGGAGCTGCTTCGTCCAGCGTAAATTCAGGCTCAAAGGGCGCTAGGTCTAGCTTTTTTAGCCGCTCGTACGCGATACGCGCGCGAAAAACGGCTGGTACGGAGTAAAGCAGCATCATGAGAGGTGCTCGCAAAAAAAGTATCGCTAGCGCAACCGTGATCGCGTCTTGCAGGCTTGCGGCGTCATAGGCTAGGCAAAAATATATCTCGATACCTACGGCGCCCAGCGTCACTGCGTTTAGCCAGTTACTCATAAAGGATTGGTGGATCTCTGCTTTTACGATATTTTCGCGTAGGCTTTTTGCGTTTGGGATAAAACGGTCCCAAAAAAGCCGCTTGGCGCGGGCTAAATTTAAGCTAAGCTCCCTATGCCCTTCGATACAGGTCTCATAGTCGCGGTACAGCTCGTCCTCGCACTTGCGGTATCGCTCGAAGTATTTGTGGATATTTTTTATGAAGTATCGGCAAATCCACGTCGCAGCGCCCATCCAAAGCGCCAAAAACGCAAAAATCTCGGCCGAGATATAAAGCACGTAAACACCCGTCGCGCCGATGATGAG
>CAUQMN010000169.1:0-3970 GCA_963518765.1 uncultured Campylobacter sp. | reverse complement strand
CTGGCCCTGGCCTTGCTGCTGGTTGCCAGCCTGGCCCTGCTGCTGTTGCTGCTGCTGCTGCTCATCCTGGCGATACTGCTCTCGCTGCAGCTGCTGCTGACAATGTTGCCGTCGCAACCTTCCCTGCGTCAAAAGTAGGAACCATCACGGACTTTGCAAGAGGCGATAAAATCTCTATGGGTTCGGCAGCATCGCAAGATAGCATCGCAAGATACGAGTCTTCAAGCTCGCTAGACTTTGCAAATAACCTATCTAGGGCTTCAGATGCGGCGAAAAATCACGCTAGTAAGACGGCTTATTTTACATACACCGATCCTGATAGCAACACGACTGATACCTACGTCATAACATCCGATGCTACTGCCGGCTTAACAAACGGCGACCACGTCGTAAAACTATCCGGCACGATAGACCTAAGCACAGCTAAAACAGACGCAAGCGGAGACTTGTACCTAGCTTAATCCCTAGTAAACCCCGACCTTTCGGGGTTTATCTTTTTATTTTTCCAATTTCTATTTAAACTCCCATTTCGCGCAAAATTTGCCTTGATTTAAATTTAACCCAAAGCTCAAATTTATCTGCTTCAAATTTCGCTGCTACGGATAAAGCCACGCGCAAAAAGATAAATCAGGAAGATTTTCGTATTTTTTAGTATAATTGCCCCGAGGTTAAGCCAAAGGGTCGCCGCCTCGAGCTTAAATTTGCCCCAAAACGGAGGTAAATTTAATGCTACATAAATCGCGGTTGCGGTTATACTACTTTGTATTTTTGCAGTCTAGGCCTACTAGCCAAGACCCGCCTAGAGCGATCGCGGCGGACTAAGATTTTACCCTTCGGCGAGTAAATTTATACTTTTTTAGCAAATCTCAAATTTAAAAGGCAAATCGATGTTTTCGTCGTTTTTCGCGAGCAAAAAATGGGCTGCGTGGGCGCACCTGGGAGCGATTTTGATACTGGCTTGCACATACGCGCAAGTACAGCTAACGGTCGCGATAAATGAATGGTACAAGGACTTCTACGATATTTTGCAAGACGTCAAAAACCACACGGTAGACGACTTTTGGACGGCGATTAAGATTTTTGCCGCGCTAGCGTTTCCTTTCGTGCTACTGGGTACGGCCATATCATATTTTACGCGAGTTTGGACGTTTAGGTGGCGAGAGGCTATGACCTTTAGCTACATCGCCTACTGGAAAAAGACGCCGCGCGATGTCGAGGGCAGCTCGCAGCGTATCCAGGAGGACATCTACCGCTTCGCCAAAATAGTCGAGGACTTAGGCGTTACGGTAGTAGACGCGGTTATGACGCTAGCGGCTTTCGTGCCTATACTCTGGGTTCTTAGCGCGCAGGTAAAAGTGCCCTTTATGGAGGGCGTAGCGGGTTCGCTCGTGTGGATCGCGGTAGCTACCAGCGCCGGAGGCCTAGTCGTCTCGTGGTTTGTAGGCATCAAGCTACCGGGCCTTGAGTACAACAACCAAAAGGTAGAAGCCGCATTTAGAAAAGAGCTCGTCTACGCCGAGGACGACAAGCAAAACTACGGCGATACGCGTAAGCTAGAAGAGCTTTTTAAAAAGATAAAATTTAACTTCGGCAGGCTCTTTTTGCACTATGGATATTTCGACGTTTGGAAATACTTTTTCTCGCAAAGTATGATCATCGTTCCGCTCATAGCTCTAGGCCCTAGCGTGCTAACGGGCGCGATAACGCTAGGCGTGATGATGCAAGTCGTAAACGCCTTTTCCCAGGTGCGCGAGAGTTTGTCGATATTTATAAGAAACTGGACGACCATCACCGAACTACGCTCCATCCATAAGCGTTTGAAAGAATTTGAAACAAATATCGGCTACAAAGGCACGAAAAACGAGAACAACGAGGGGTTGGGGCTTGATATTTTCGCCTACTGGGCGATCACGGCGAGCGCGTTTGCGATATATTTAGCGCTAGTAGAGTTTAGCGCCTAGCAGCGGAATTTTGCGATGCGTAAAACATAAATTTATGCGAGCAAATTTAACTACGCCAGGCTTGCCTATCCGCAAGGTTATCTACGGCGGCGATTTTGGCGTAAATTTCGTTTTAACTAGATGCGAGGTTTAGATATCTCGGCTGCTAAATTTACCCGCGTCGGTAAGGCCGAACATATAAATTTAGCGCGCAAAATTAGTAAATTTATCGCGCTTTTTGCCTTTCCCGCTTTTTTGCAGACGGATTTTCATCTAGCCTGCGCGCCTTTGTCTTAAATTTATGCGCAAAGATGGCGCACTTGCCAAAACGCTTGAAAACTAAACGCCTAGGACGCTTGAAATTTGGACGCAAATTTATCGGCGCCGAAGTTTTATAAATTTAGCAGACAAATTCGCCGCCGGGGCCGACCTTTTCATCGTTACGCTCATTTTAAGCTAAATTTAAATGCCTATTTACGAATTTATAGCAGTTTAAATATATAATTACCCCAAAATTTATAAAAGGAATAAAAATGATGAAAAAATTTATCCTCTCCGCGCTATTTGCGGCCACTCTACTAACGGGCTGCTTTACTAGCTCCACTAGCGGCGGAGCGCTGGGCGAAAACAGACGCCAGATGTTTCTAGTCAGCGAACAAGAGATGAACGAAGCCGCAGCCAAAGCCTACGTGCAGACTCTTAGCGGAGCGCGTCAAAAAGGCGCGCTAAACATCGACCCCGTGATGACCAAAAGAGTGCAAGACGTCGCCAAACGCCTAATCGCGAAGGTCGGGGTCTTTAGAGAAGACGCGCTCAAGTGGAAATGGGAAGTAAACGTCATCGACGAAAATACGATAAACGCGTGGTGTATGCCGGGCGGCCGCATAGTCGTTTATAGCGGTATCATAAAAAATCTCTCGCTAACAAACGGCGAACTAGCCGCGGTTATGGGACACGAGATCGCGCACGCATTGCGTGAGCATAGCCGCGAGCAAGCTAGCTCCGATATGCTCACAAACGTCGGAATTTTCGCCGTTTCGCAAGCTGCGGGACTAGGCGATCTAGCTACCGGCGCTATAAATATGGCCGCTCAGTACACCATCTCGCTACCGTTTTCTCGCTCTCACGAGCGCGAAGCCGACCACATCGGCACGGAGCTGATGGCGCGCGCGGGCTACGATCCTAAAGAGGCGGTAAACGTCTGGGTAAAAATGTCCAAAAAAAGCGGCGGTAGCGTGCCGGAGATACTAAGCACCCACCCCTCAAACGAGAGCCGTATAGCCGATCTGCGCGAGGTCGCGGCAAAGCTAGAGCCAGTATATCTGCAAGCCAAAAAGTAAAATTTAGCTAGCGTAACGGCTCTTTAAACGCTTGCGGCTAGCCGTTTGAGGCGGCCGTGCGGACGTTTTATATCTTGCGAGGCGGATACGAGCCGTAAAATCCGCCGAATGCTAAATTTAAACGATTAAATTTTAAATTTACGCTTTAGCTTCGGCTTTTTGATTTGCTTTAAAAGCGGCAAATTTAATCTCTTTTGACGTTGTCGTAAATTTAAGGTAGCTTTTGACGCCGATTTACATCGCCGCCCGAATCAAATTTGCGCGCAAACCTGCTTTTTACCGCGCTTTTACTTACGCAAAACGGCGCGCGGCGGGTGCGACGTTAGTTAATCTCCCGCATCGCATCAAGCCGCTTTAAAAATATCCCTATCCGCTCAAGTTGCGCCGCATCTAGCGATCTACCCGAGTAAAAATACTCTACGCTGTTGCCGTTTGGATAGTAAATTTTGCCGCCGCTCTCGCTGCGCCCTGCTGCATTGTTTTTGCCGACACAGCTTTCGTTGCCCCCTTCTGCGCCCTGCTCGCTGCTCGCGCCTCGTCCTTCCGCGCCAAATTTGCCGGCTTGCGCCGACGAATTCGTATCAAATTTTGCGCCGCCGCCCGCGTTAAATTTAGCTGCACGCGAAGGCAAATCCTCGCCGCCCGTAAGCTTCAGCCCTCCGCCTAGCTCGCTTGCGAGGCGGTTTAGCG
>CAUQMN010000168.1:0-3999 GCA_963518765.1 uncultured Campylobacter sp. | reverse complement strand
TAGTTCAAATTTGACCCGTCCTCTAGCTTGACGGAATTTGCCGCCGGATCAATGGATGCGGCATTTTGCTTTATCCATTTTACGCCGTCTGGGATCAAATTTGATTTTTCGTAGGTTATGTCTTCGGGCAGATAGTGACCGGCTGCGATGAGCGTAAAGCCGGGCTGATAGTAGAAGTACTCGTCCTTATCAAGGACTGCTAGTTCGGCGTTTGGCATATCTCGTCGTAGTTTCGCCGCTAGGCTGATGCCGCCTAGACCGCCGCCGATTATTAGGATATTTGCGCGGATGTCCGCATTTTCTCCCGCATTTAGCTTGCTAGAACCTGCGACTCCAGCCGCCGCTAGCCCCGCCGCGCCTAAAATTTTCAAGACGCCTCTTCTGTCGATGCTTTGCATAAAAGCTCCTTTTAGAAGTTATTGTCAAATCATAGCGCATTTTAAAATTTAAATATGTAACAAAGTCACCTTAACGTCACGACTCCGCGTTTTAGCTCGACGAGCCCCTTTTTCTGCATCTCTTTTAGCGCTCTTGATACCGCCTCTCGCGCGCTAGCGATGTCGTTTGCGATCTGTTCGTGCGTGATCTTTAGCCCGTTTTTCGCGCCGTTTTGCTCGAGGAAATTTATTATTCTCCGAGCTAGCGGCAAAAATAGCGTCTGATCCATCGCCGTTATCGCCGTGCTAAACCTCGTCGCCATGAGCTCTAGCGCGTGATTTGCCACCTGCGGATAGTTTTCGCGTAGCCTCTTAAAGATCTCTCTTGGTATCAAAATCATCCGCACGTCATCTTCGATTTGTAAATTTATCTCCGCTTGTAGCGCTCCTAGCGAACAAAAGCCGCACAGCATACAGTTATCGCCGCCTTGCAGGTTAAAGACGGTGATCTCTTTAAAATTACTCGTGCTAACCAGCCCGCGCGCACGCCCGCTTATGATTATCGCGTAGCCAAGGCAGCCATCTTTTGGGTATATCCTTTCACCCTTTTTAAAGCTTTTTAGCGTCGCGCTTTTTAACACCGCCTCTTCATCTTGCGCACTAAGCGTAAATTTAGACGTAAACCGCTGCTTTATCGTATCTTTTATATCATCCCTCGACATACGCGCTCCTTGGTTAAATTCGGCTTTGTTTAATTATATTTTCTTTTACGTAAAAGCGCGGTGATAAAATTTAGCTACAAAATATTTTAAGCATTGATTTATTCCGTGACTAACTCACCGAAATTGCGCTAAAATTCGGCTAAAATTTAGAAAAAACGAGGAAAAATATGAAAACGCAGGACGAAAAATCAAGCTGGCTACAGCACTTTCCGATCATATTTTACGCCGTAGTTATGGGGCTTTGCGGGCTGGCTCTTGCTTATGAGCGGCTAAATTTACTCTTTGATATCTCAAGCGCGGTTTTTGAGATTTTGCGAGGCGCGGCGAGTCTAGCCTACGCGCTCATCTGCGCTTGTTACGCGGCTAAGCTGATAAAACACCCACAAGCTTGCAAGGCCGAGCTGTTTCATCCCGTGCAGGTAAATTTTTTCGCCGCGTTTTCGATCGGCACGCTGCTGGTAGCGACGCTTTGGAGGGATTTTGCGTCCATTTACGACACGCTTTTTTGCGTGGGCGTAGCATTTCAGACCTTCATCACGCTGCACGCTATGTCTTTTTGGATACGTAGCGACGTAGAGCCGCAGCACGCTAGCCCGGCGTGGTTTTTGCCTATCGTGGGCAACCTTTTCGTTCCGTTAGCCGCGCCTGCTACGAGCGAGTTTGCGTGGTATTATTTTTCAGTCGGGATATTTTTTTGGCCGGTAATTTTAGCTATTTTGCTCTATCGTCTCATTTTTTGCGCCTTGATGCCGCCTAAATTTATCCCGACGCTTTTTATCACGGTAGCTCCGCCCGCGATGGCGTTTTTAGGCTATACTAAGCTAACGGGCGGCTTTGACGCGGCGGCTAAAATCATGCTTTACGTTACGCTATTTTTCGTACTTTTTATCATTTATATGTTTAAAAGCTTTCTTGGGATTAAATTTTCGCTTTCTTGGTGGGCGTTTACCTTTCCTACGGCAGCGGCAAGCGTCGCGTTTTTACGGGCATTTGAGCTTTGCGGGATTAAATTTTTCTTATTTGCGGGAGCGGCCGGCTTTGCGGCTTTGTGCGTTTTGGTGGGTATAGCTTGCTTTTATACGGTAAAAGCGATATTTAGCGGAGAGATTTTTACGGCGCAGAAGTGAGATTTTAGCGTAAATTCGGCGCAAAAGACGCTAAATTTAAGAGCTAAAATATCGCGCTATTTGCTTTAGCGCGGGCTTTAGACGTTTGTCGCCGCGTTTAATTTAAACCAAGCGGCAAATTTAGCTTTCTTAAGCGCAAATTTAGATGGGCCGTAGCGACGCTTAACCATAGCGTTTTGCGAGATTTACGTCGCCTAGCCTATCCTAGCCAAAAAGCGAATTATTTTAGCAATCCGCTTGATTTTAGCATATTCGTAATCTCTTTAACCTCGGCCGTACCCTTATGGCAAGCGACTTCTTGCTCCTCCTTGCTTAGCTTTTTTATGCTAGCGTAGTCGGCCTCAAACTCTTTTTTCGTCGCCTCCGCGCTAAATTCCTTATTGCCCTGAGCTTTGGCTTGTTTTTCCATCGCGTCGATGAACTCGTAAGAAACCTTTTCGTACTCTTTGCAAGCAGCAGGGGTTTCCTCGGCCGCCAAATGGCCGGCAAATACGCAAAGCGCGACTAAAAATAACGATTTTTTCATGTCTTTCCTTTTTTGAAGATGCGGCGTATGGTAGCGAAATTTAGCTAAATTTTACCTCGCAGCGCGATCATTTCGCTAAAAGTTATCTCGCGCGCGTAAAATTTAACTCCGAGCGAGGCGAGTTTGTCTTGTAGCGCTAGCGCCGACTCCTCTATGCCGCTAAAAAGGCAAAGCGGCAAATTTCGCGTCCTATCTTTGGTCGCCGCAAAGCTCTCATCTTCAAAAAATTTCTTTAAAAACACGAGCGTTTTTACCTTATCCGCGCCCAAATCCTCGATGAAAACGCTGAAATATTTATATTCGGGCTCCTCGCACGCTTCATCTTCACTCGCGTAGTCGTCCGCCAGCTCACGGTAAAATTCGTTGTTTAAATCGGCAAGCGGCGCAATCGCTTCAAGCGAGCAAGGCGCCTCAAGCGCGGCAAGGGCGGTTAAAATCTCTTCAAATTTAACGATGTCGTCCGCTACCTTTATCGGCTCCCAGGAACCCGCGCCGTGATAGGCAAAATACACGGGCGAAGCGTCGCCTAGCGCAAAATCCACGAAAAACGGATCATCCATGCCGTTACGCGCGATGACTCGCCAGCTCTTGCGCCACTGCCCGGGCGTATCGTCTGCTAGCTCCTCGCCCGTTTTGCGATCAGTAAGTCTATATCCCTCCTGAAAGCTCTCAAACTCGCCCTCCTCGGGATAGAAAAACGGTAGCAAAATGCACTCTGAAACGATGCGTTTGCGGATAAAATTTCGGATCAAATTCGGGATTTGCACGGCAAGGCCTTTGGGTTAAATTTGAGCCAATTTTAGCAGAGTTTTTAATCCGCGCAAAATTTATGTTCAAATTTGACGGATACGAAAGAAAACGGGCTTAACCAAGAGATAAATTTTACGTTCAAATTTTACGCTCTCGCTCAAACGGATGCGGCGCCTGACTTCGTCAGCACGAAAATTTCGGCTCGCCTTCGTATCGCCTGAAATTTTCGGCGCATATGTTTTCGCTAGAAGCGCAAAATTTCAGCAAAAGGCAATGTTTGTTGAAATCGGCTGATTGCAAATTTGAGCGTAAAAAGACAAGCGGAAGTATCGCGAGATGGATTTAAATGTTGTGCAGAAAATTTTGGACAAGGCTAGACAAGTAGTCTGCCGCAGTCCAAAATTTTCAAACTCATTTAAAGACACTCAAAAGGCTAGCTTTTTTGTTTTATGGTTTCATACGCCTCATTTATCTCTTGCAGTTTTCTGGTACTCTTT
>CAUQMN010000167.1:0-4010 GCA_963518765.1 uncultured Campylobacter sp. | reverse complement strand
CTATTCGGTACCGACGGCGCCCGCGGCAAAGCCGGCGAAAAACTCTCCGCCGTCACATCCATGCGCCTTGCTATGGCTGCGGGGATATATTTTAGACAGTTTGCGTCGCATACGAACACTATTTTACTAGGCAAAGACACGCGCAAAAGCGGCTACATGATCGAGACCGCCATCGTCGCGGGGCTCACGGCCGTGGGCTACAACGTCCGTCAGATCGGCCCGATGCCTACTCCTGCGATAGCGTTTCTCACCGAGGATATGCGCTGCGACGCGGGCATCATGATCAGCGCCTCGCACAACCCGTATTACGATAACGGCATCAAATTTTTTGGCAGCGACGGCAATAAACTGGGCGAAGAGGCCGAAGCGCAGATAGAAAAGATTTATTTTGACGACGAGCTCATTGAAAGATCGCAAAAGCAAATGCTAGAAATCGGCGCCGCAAAGCGCATCGACGACGTCATCGGCCGCTATATCGTGCAGATCAAAAACTCATTTCCTAAAAACCTAAGCCTGCACGGACTGCGCGTGGTTTTAGACGTCGCAAACGGCGCGGCGTATAAGGTCGCTCCGACTATATTTAGCGAGCTGGGAGCCGAAACCATCGTCATAAACGACGAGCCAAACGGCAGCAACATAAACCTAAACTGCGGCGCGCTCTATCCACAAAATTTAGCCTCCGAGGTCGTGCGATTGCGGGCGGATTTAGGCTTTGCGTTTGACGGCGACGCCGATAGGCTCGTAGTCGTCGACGAGCGCGGCGAGGTGGCAAACGGCGATAGTTTGCTAGGCGTCATGGCGGCATTTTTACAAGAAAACAAAGCCCTAAAAGGCGGCGCGGTCGTGGCTACCGTGATGAGTAACGCGGCTCTCGAAGACTACCTAAAATCCCACAAAATCAAGCTCCTACGCGCAAACGTCGGCGACAAATACGTGCTTGAAAAGATGAAAGAAAACGGCACGAATTTCGGCGGCGAACAAAGCGGTCACATCATCTTTAGCGACTACGCAAAGACGGGCGACGGACTCGTGGCGGCGCTGCAGTTTGCGGCACTGGTGCTAAAAAAAGGCAAAAAAGCGAGTGAAATTTTAAGCGAGATAAAACCGTATCCGCAAATTTTGCTAAATTTAAAGATAACCGAGAAAAAGCCGCTTGAAAGCATCGCCGGACTAAAAGAGCTTGAAGCAAGCCTCGCAAAAGAGGGCATCCGCTCGCTATTTCGCTACTCGGGCACCGAAAACCTCATCAGGCTTTTGATCGAAGGCAAGTGCGCCGACGCGCTAAAAATCCGCATGGACGAGGTCGAGAAATTTTTCGTAAAAGCGCTAAATGGCTAAAATTTTAGGCGTTTTTTTCGCAGCTTTTTTCGCTGTTTTCGCGCTCGATCAGGCGGTCAAGCAGATATTTTTGGGCGGATTTTCGTGGCAGGGCGAGTACTTTTCGCTCGTGCTTGCATACAACCGCGGCGTGGCGTTTTCGATGTTTGCGTTTCTGGGGGAATGGCTCAAATTTATCCAGCTAGCGCTGATCGCGGGCGTTTGCGCTTATCTACTCTGGCGACTAAAGCGTAAATTTGATGCGCGAGCCGCGGCTCAAACGGAGCCAAATTTGACCCCAAACGGCGAAAAAAAGGAAATTTTAGAGGAGCACGCGCTAGGAGCGGGTATAATCCTGGGCGCTGGCAGCTCAAATTTGCTCGATCGTTTCGTTCACGGCGGCGTCGTGGACTACGTCTACTGGCACAAGTGGTTTGAGTTTGCGATCTTTAACCTCGCAGACGTTATGATCGACGTCGGAGTCGTACTCATACTCTGGCAGAGCTTCGCCGCAGGGCGAAAGGGGGCCAAAAATGGGCGATAACGTTTATATAGCCTACGCGCTTTGGCTGCTTACGGGCTGGTTTGGCGGGCATAGATTTTATCTTGGCAAATTCGTGAGCGGTTTTGCGATGATGGCGCTGTTTTTCATCGGATATAGCCTGGCTTGGGCGATCGTAGGTTACGTATTTTGGGCGCTTTGGGGCGCGTGGTGGCTCTTTGATCTGCGCTTAACCGGCGCGGCCGTCGAGAAAAATCAGAAAAAAGAAGCGCTAAAAGACAAACTGCGCGCGCAAGACCTCGAAGAGCGGCTTAGACGCCTCTACGAGCTGTACGAGAGCGGCGCGATAAGTAAAGAGGAATTTGAAGCGAGGAAGGAAATTTTGCTAGGGTGAGGCTCGGTTAAATTTGTTGAAATTTTTAAAATTGCTTCAAATTTAGCTTTTAATCTACTGCCTAAAATAGAACCCTGAGCCCAAATTTTTAAAGCCTAAACGCTCAAAGCAGTTACCTACCGAATTTCGGCTTCGCTATCGCTTAGCACGAAATTTAGAGGCGGTCTGCCGGCAGTTGCAAGCACAACAAGCAAAAAGCTTTTTGATTTTTGCGTTTTAAAAATTTTGAATCTAAATTTTAGCATTTTCAAGATGCGGGTCTCGGTGGGTCAAATTTGAGATTGAAATTTATAAATTTGAACGTAAGACGATAAGGCGAAGTATCGTGAGATGATTTTTCGAGTTTTCTGCTTCAAAAGCTCGCAGCTGCAAGCAGAAGAAGCAAAATTGAGCGTGCGCTAGGCATATAGCCTGCGGAGCGAAAATTTTGCGAAATCTCGGAAAAGCGCTCGCGAGACAAGCCGCTAAAATAAAAATTAAAAGGAGAAAAAATGGCAGAGTATTACAACCTCATCAAGTACTTCCACTACTTGTGTTTCATCTCGTGGATGGCGTTTTTGTTCTATCAGCCGCGCCTCTACGTCTATCACGCGGAGAATATGGACAAACCTGATTTTGTGCGCGTGGTTGAGGTGCAGGAGTACAAGATGTACCACTACATCGGCTGGGTCGCGCTGATCGGCACGTTTTTGACGGGTATTTTGATCATCGTCGCGATGCCCGAGCTTTTGCGCAGCGGCTACATGCACGTCAAGCTCACCGTCGTCGTTATCCTCGCGGCGTTTCATCTGGATCTTGGCCGCTACATGGTGCAGCTACGCGAGAAACGCTGTAAGAAAAGCGGCATGTTCTTTCGCGCTTACAACGAAGTGCCGACCATCGCGATGGTCATCATCATCTGGATGATGGTGTATAAGCCGTTTTAACCGCGATAAATACGCGCCCCGAGACGAAGAGTTTCAGGACGATTTTGTATTTACGGCGAAAAATGCGAGTAAATTTGAGACTTTAGACCGTTTTTGGCCGCGCCGATACGCTTAAATTATAAAACGACGAAGCTGCCCCGCACGGAGCGTTTTGTGCTAAATCGCGCCCGTTTCTAAGCGATAGATTGTAAATTTACGTCGCTCAAACAAGGCAGGCAAAAATGCGCAAGATGCTGCGACGTAATTTCTCGTGCGGCTTATAAATTTAACCGCTAGCCAAAAGCGTAGCGGGCGGCTAGCTCGGGCGCAAATTTATGCTGCCGATGTTTGCCGTCGGGATGAGCGGTTTTATCGCGGCAAACTAAGATAAATCCGTCCAAACGGGTAAATTCGCCGACTAGCCCGGATGGCTAAAACCGCCCGCGCCGACTCTTGAGCTAGCGGGGCATGCCTGATTACGGTTTTCAAAGCCCGCCCGTTTTGCGCCGCACGGAGGGATAACGCAAACGCTTGGGGTAAATTTAAACCAAAAAAACGCAAGAAATCATCCGGCTTACGGCAAAGGCGGCTAAATTTGTTTTGCCTAAAATCCGTATAAATTTATAAAGGATTAGGCGGCCGATTTACACTAGCAAATTCACATAAAATATTTCGGAGTTAGTATCCGTTTGCGTCCCATTTAAGATATTCATAACCGCCCGGCGGACTGTCATGGTATCTTACGTGTACGAATCCCGTTTCACCCTCGATATATATATTTGCATATTGTTTTCTGCCCACAAGCGTAATCCTAAAACGCTTAAACATACGTCCTACACCCGAAGCAATTGCACTCGTTCTACCACAATGAATAACATCTCCACCATAAGGA
>CAUQMN010000166.1:0-4013 GCA_963518765.1 uncultured Campylobacter sp. | reverse complement strand
CCGTTTATAAAAACACTATAGCCCTCGCCCGTCCTCTTCGCGTCGATCGCTACCACGACGCATTGCGAGCCGAATTTATTCGCCGCTTCGTCTATCAAATTCGGATTTTTTATCGCGGCCGAGTTGAGGCTTATTTTGTCGCAACCGACGTTTAGTAAGCGCGATATATCATCGATCGTGCGTATGCCGCCGCCTACTGTTAGCGGTATAAAAAGCTCGCGAGCGACACGCTCTACGACGTCCACGATCGTATCTCGCCCTCGGTGCGACGCCGTGATATCGAGGAAACACAGCTCGTCCGCGCCCTCCTCGTTGTAGCGTTTGGCTATCTCGACCGGATCGCCCGCATCCACAAGACCTACGAAATTTACGCCCTTTACCACGCGTCCGTCTTTGACGTCTAAGCATGGGATTATGCGTTTTGCAAAATGATTCATCGCTCTTCTTTAGCTAAAATTTGGCTTTATTTTAGCTAAATTTGACTTATCTAATCATTACATAAGATATTTTTGGGTAAAATCGGCGAAATTTAGGAAAAAAATGGAAAATATTAAAGCAAAAAAATGCTTCGGGCAAAATTTTTTACACGACGAAGCAACGCTAAACAAAATCATCCAAGCGATTCCCAAAGATACGCGAAATATCGTTGAAATTGGGCCTGGCTTAGGTGATTTGACATTTAGAATTTTGCGGATTTGCGGCGTAACTAGCTACGAGATAGATACCGAGCTTTTTGCGTTGCTGCAGAAAAAATTCGCAAACGAAATTCAAAACGGACGATTGAAACTTTTTTGCAAAGACGCGCTGGATCAGTGGAGCGAAGACGGCCTGAGCGAGGAGCCGTATTTTTTAGCGGCAAACCTGCCCTACTACGTCGCTACGAAGATGATCCTAAATGCGATCGAAGACGAGAAATGTTGCGGCCTGGTCGTGATGATACAAAAGGAAGTCGCGCTCAAATTTAGCGCAAAAAGCGGCAATAGAGATTTTAGCTCTTTGGCGATTTTAGCCTCGCTTCAAGGCGGTTGCGAGCTGCTTTTTGACGTGGATGCGAGCTGCTTTAACCCGCCGCCGAAGGTGACTTCTTCAGTTATAAAACTGCAAAAAAGTAAAAATTTAATAGGCAAAACCGGAGTATTTGAGAGTAAATTTGAATACGAAAAATTTAAAACTTACCTCAAAATCGCCTTTAGCGCGCCTAGAAAAACGCTAATGAAAAATTTGAGTTCAAGCTATAAAAAGCCTGAAGTCGAGCGAATTTTCAGTATGCTAAATTTGAGCGCAAATATCCGTCCGCACGAACTAAATGTCGATCTTTATCTAGAAATATTTAAAAATTTAAAGGAAGATAATGAACGACAAGAACGAAGAAAAAGCGGTGGTCTCTCAGGGCAAGAGCAATAAAAAACGCAGATTTCGCCCGAGAAATAAAAATAAACAAGAAAATTTAGATCAAAACGCCCAAAACGGCGAACAAAAAGCCAGTCAAAGCGTGATAGATAATTTCTTTTTAGAGCCTTTTGACGGCGGCGAACAGCACGCCCAAAACGGCGAACATACTAACGCTAACAAACAAAACGGCAAAAAAAATCGCACTAAAAATGGTAAACAAAACTCCCAAAACGGCGCGCAAGGCGAAAATAAAAACGCTAACAAGCAAGCCGCTAACGCCGAAAATCAAACAGCAGAAGCTAAGCCTAAAAAACAGAGAAAACCGAAGAAAAATTTACCCGCCAAGCTAAGCGGCAACGAGCAGTGGCAGCAAGATATAGCTAGCGCGATGGAGGCGAACAAAGCCGTCCATGAACTACGCCTCGAGCCGATGAAATACCTAAACTCGACCGATCACAGGATCCGCGTCACGCCTCTTGGCGGACTGGGCGAGATCGGCGGAAATATGACGATATTTGAGACCGACACGAGCGCGATCATCGTAGATATTGGTATGAGCTTTCCTAGCGAGAGCATGCACGGCGTGGATATCCTGATCCCCGACTTTGACTACGTTCGCAAGATAAAAGACAAGATAAAAGGCGTCGTCATCACGCACGCACACGAGGATCACATCGGCGCGGTGCCCTACTTTTATAAAGAGTTTAAATTTCCGATTTACGCCACGCCGTTACCGCTCGGTATGATAAATAACAAATTTGAAGAGCACGGGCTAAAGCAGGAGCGTTCGCTTTTCCGTTCGGTCGAAAAGCGCAAGCCGTATCTGATAGGGGATTTTGAGGTCGAGTGGATACATATCACTCACTCCATTATCGACGCTAGCGCGCTTGCCATCACGACAAAGGCGGGCACTATCATCCACACTGGCGACTTTAAGATCGACCACACGCCGATCGACGGCTACCCAACGGACCTTGGCAGACTCGCATACTACGGCGAGCGCGGCGTACTGTGCCTGATGAGCGATAGCACGAACAGCTACAGAGAGGGCTTTACTAAAAGCGAAAGCAGCGTGGGCAAGACCTTTGACGCGATATTTTCCAAAGCCAAAGGCCGCGTGATAATGAGCACGTTTAGCTCCAACATCCACCGCGTTTATCAGGCGATCGACTGGGGACTAAAATATAACCGCAAGGTCTGCGTCATCGGCCGCAGCATGGAGCGCAACCTCTACACGGCGATGGAGCTTGGCTATATCAAGCTGGACAAGAAAATTTTCATCGACGCTAACGAAGTCGGCAAATTTAAAGATAACGAAGTATTGATCGTCACCACCGGCTCTCAGGGCGAGACGATGAGCGCGCTGTACCGCATGGCTACGGATGAGCACAAATACATCAAAATAAAGCCGACTGATCAGATCATCATCAGCTCAAAGGCGATCCCCGGCAACGAAAGCAGCGTCTCAACGGTGCTAAATTTCCTCATCAAATCAGGCGCTAGCGTCGCGTATCAGGACTTTAGCGAGATACACGTGAGCGGTCACGCCGCACAAGAGGAACAAAAGCTGATGCTGCGCCTAATAAAGCCTAAATTTTTCCTCCCTGTCCACGGCGAGTACAACCACATCGCAAAGCATAAAGAAACGGCCGTAGCCTGCGGCGTGGACGAGCGAAACATCTATCTGATGAGCGACGGCGATCAGATGGAAATTTGTCAAAAATACATGAAGCGCGCCAAGACCGTAAAAACGGGCAAGGTATTTATCGATAACCAAATCAACAAGCAAATTTCAGACGATGTCGTAATCGATAGGCAAAATTTGGCTGAAGCGGGCGTCGTGATGATCATCGCGCAAATCTCTCGCCACGGCGCTAAGCTCATCAACAAACCTCGCGTCATCAGCTACGGACTCGTGGGCGATAAGCAAGATGGTGAGTTTAGAAAAGAGATGGAGGGCGTGCTTGAGCAGTATCTAAGCAACGTCAAAGAGGAACTTTTAAAAGACGGTAGGATGCTCGAAGGCCAGGTACGCCAGGTTATCCGCAAGCATATATTTAGAAAAGTCAAAAAGTACCCGACCATCGTGCCGATCATATACCTGATGTAAGGGCGCAAAATGAGTGAGACCAAAAAAATAGCCGCTAATGTGCTAAAAACGGAAGCTAACGAGCTAACGAGAAATGCCGAGATTTTAGACGGCGAATTTGAAAAAGCGGTTGAAGTTTTATACAAGACTAAAGGCAAAGTCGTGGTCACCGGCGTGGGTAAGAGCGGACACGTCGGTGCCAAGATCGCCGCGACGCTTGCTAGCACGGGCACGCCTAGCTTTTTCATGCATCCGACTGAGGCGATGCACGGCGATCTGGGTATGATCGGCAAGGACGATACGCTACTAGCCATCAGCTTTAGCGGTGAGAGCGAGGAGCTAACCAAAATCCTGCCTCACGTGCAGCGTTTTGGCGTGCCGATAGTTGCGATGGCGAGGAATAAATTTAGCACGCTGGGTAAATTTAGCGATGCCTTTGTGAAGCTTGACGTTAGCAAAGAAGCTTGCCCGCTAGATGCCGCACCGACTAGCTCGACTACGCTAACGTTAGCCCTAGGCGATGCGTTAGCCG
>CAUQMN010000165.1:0-4037 GCA_963518765.1 uncultured Campylobacter sp. | reverse complement strand
CGCTAAATTTATGCTTGCGCTTAGCGCTTTAATATCCGTATTTACGCCGCCGTTTGGTATAATTTGCAAAAAAGGAGCAAAGATGACGATAAAAGAAAATAAAAAAGGCGCAGCAAGCGCACTATTTTTCGCTATTGCGCTATTTTGCGCGGGTTTTGCGGGATATTTTTACTATGCTTTGGGCGGTACGGGCGTTTTTACTATGGCCGTTGCCGTGATCTGCGCGGTTTTTTGCGTAAAAAAGATATTTCAAGTTAGTCTTTTGCGTATCGATGGCGACGGATTTTTCATACAAAAAGGCGGTAAAAGCGCCAAATTTTACTTTAAAGATATCAAGCAAATCAGCATCCGCGAGACAGACGCCAAGCGCAAAATAGGCGTTTTAAATGTTAAATTTAAAAAAGACAGGCTAGACCGCGAGCTAGCATACGGCCTCATGCAGCCTACCGGCGATGATGACGCCGTGATATACGACAAATACGAGCTCTCAAAGTACGAGATTTTTAAAATTTTAAAGCAGAAATTTGAAAAGCAAAGCTAGGACGCAAATTTATGCCTCTAAAATCGGCAAAAATTTTTCATAACGAGCGAGGCGATTTGCTTTTATTATACTAAATCTTTATTTTAATTTTCGCTCAAGGTAATATTTTAAAGATTTTGTGATTTTGCTTAATATTCATTTAATATCACTTGATGCAACATTATACAAGTATTACTGAAATCTAAAATCTAGGGGCAAGATGAGGGGTTTTAAACGTCTATTTATCAAAAGATGCGTTATGGGCTGTATTATTTTCGTATCGTTTGTAGGCTGTGCGGCGGTAACCGGCCATCAAGACGGCATCGCGGCTTATTCTAAAAAATTTGCCGACGGAGTTTGCGACGTAACGGAGCAAAAAAATAAGATCGCAAAAAGCGACGACGCCGTACTTTCGGCAAATCAAGCAGGCGCGTTGCTTAGACAGTGCGGAGACTTTAACGCTAGCGTTTATTATTTTGACGTAGCCGAGTCAAAATATAAAGAAGATATAGACGAAAAAGGCGCGCTATCTGCGGTAGGAGCCGAGATAGGTTCGGCTTTAGTAAATGAAAATACGCTTGATTACGAGGGGTATTATTATGAGCGCGTTATGACCAATATTTATAAATCGTTAGACTTTATGTCTATGAAAGATTACGATAGCGCCAGAGTGGAGCTAAACAGAGCCATAGATAGACAAAGGCGAGCTAAAGATATGTATGCCAAGCAGCTGCAAAAGGCTAAAGACGAACTGGAAAAAGACGCCAAAGTAGAGCAAAACGATCAAAAATCTCAAAACGACTCGCAAATTTCGGCAATACTATCCTCATACGAGAGTTCGATAGGCGATTTTAGAGCCTTGCCTAATTTTATAAATCCGTTTACTTCGTATTTAGCCGGTATATTTTTCTTTATGGACGGCAATTACGAAAAATCGCGGGATTTACTAAAAGAAACCCTGCTGATGGATAGTAAAAATCCGCAGGTTAGAAAAGATATGGCGCTTATAGATAGCTACTTTTCTAAAAACGGACATAAAAATCTCTCTAAATACGTTTGGGTCATATACGAAAACGGCCAAACTATCGCTAGAAAAGAGCTCAGATACGACATACCGCTTTTTATCGCCACTATGCACGTGCCTCACGTAGGCATAGCCTTGCCGACGCTGGATCAAAGCGCCAGTTCGTATGAATTTATAAAAGTAAACGGCGAGCCTACCATCCAGATAGCCGATATGGACGCCGTGGTAAGAACCGAATTTAAAGACCAAATGCCCGTTCGCGTAACCAGAACCGTAGCAAGAGCAATAACCAAAGCAGCGCTTAGCTACGGAGCTAGAGAAGCAGCCGGAGATATAGGAACGATAGCGGCCGGTTTATATTCGGCAATTACCAATAAATCGGACGTCAGATACTGGAGTACCCTGCCGCGCGACTTTCAAAGCCTAAGAGTCGAGAATAAAGGGCAAATTTTACAAATCGTAACAAACGACGCAAAGCCGGTTAAAAATATAACCCTAAAAGAGGGACTAAATGCTATCATCTATATAAAATCTCTAACGCCTGGTAATATTAGCCTAAACGAAATTTACTATGAAAGGAAATAAAATGAAAAAATTTGCGCTTTTTGCGCTTAGCTTATTGCTCATAGGTTGCTCGTCAAAAGAGCCCAAAGCAAGCCCGCACCTAGATATCGAGGATAGCTCGGTAAATAGCTTTTTATCGCTGCAAAGCCTAAACGACCGCTTCACTAACGGCGGCATGATGGAGGTCGAGGCTAGGTTTAAAAACGAATCGTCTTTTAACAAAGACCTGCTTTATAAGGTAGATTGGTTTGATAAAGACGGCTTTTTAATCACAAATATAACTACGAAATGGAAAAGAGTAGTCGTGCAGAGCAAAAGGGACTTTAACGTCAGAGCCGTTTCGCCTAGCGATAAAGCGGTTAATTATAAGCTACGCATAACGACCCCGGATAGCGACGATAAAGATATCAAGACCATAAATAGATACGAATTTAAAAACTAAGGAGTAAATAATGAAAAAGACTTTATTTTCCGTAGCCGTAATAGCTGCGATATTTAGCGGATGCGCTACGAGCGGCTATATGCAAAACGGCTCTAAAGTAAAAGACGCCGAGCCTATAACGATGGGTATAGATCATACCGACTTTGAAAAGGCCGCAAGCGACGCCGTGGAAAGCCTGCTATCTAGCGGATCTCTAGAAAGACCCGGCGGCGGACGTTACGTCGTAGCTATGGGCAAGGTCATAAACGATACGACCCAGCGCATCGATACGGCTTTACTAACCAAAAAAATCCGCATCGCTATGCTAAAAAGCGGTAAAGCAGTAATAACTACCGCAGTCGCTGCCGGAGGAGCAGAGGATACGATGTCTCACGACGTAAGAGAGCTTAGGGAAAACGACGAATTTGCCCAAAATACTATAGCTAAAAAAGGCACTCTACTAGCTCCTGATATGAGCTTATCTGGCAAGATAATACAGCGAAATATAAAAACCACGGACAATAAACAGCTCGTGGAGTATTATTTTCAGCTTACTTTGACTCAGTTGCAAACCGGTCTGGCATTCTGGGAAGACGAGATAAATATAAATAAAATCGGTTCAAACAAAAGCGTAAGCTGGTAACTAAAGGAAAAATATGAATATCAAATTTTTAAGTTTGGCGGTAGCTGCGGCTTTGACGTTAAATTTAAGTTATGCGCAAGAAGCAAATGAGCAAAGCGAGCAACTAGAAAGCATAGACGATCAAAAGATATCCCAAACGGTAAACGACGCACAAAAACCTAAAAAAGAAAATATGCAAAAGCTACTAAGCGATGCCGAAAAAGAACTAAAGCAAAAAGCTAAGAAAAACGGCATAAAAGCAACCGTCTACAAACAAACGGCGTCTATAGACGTAGGAACCGACGATCCGCAGTATTATGATTATCTAACTAGCGCTTATAATCAAGCTATTTTAGAGCTAAAAGCTCAGGTCGCGTTGTCAAAGGCCGGTAGTGTCGCCGTTAAAGAAGCTTATAGCTACTATAATAAAACCGTACCGGATACGATTTTGCAAGATGAGTTAAAAAAGGAATCGGACGAAAAATTAACCCAAATGCAAGCCGAACAAGATATGGACGGAGTGTTTGGCATGGTATTTGGTATAATCTCTAAAGCCGTACAAGATAAGCCGGAGGTGGAGAAAAAAAGGCTAGAGGTCGAGGTAACTAAAGATATATTTAACAAGGCTTATTCAGACGGCTTTGTTAAAAGCGGTTTTGATAGCATAGAAGGTCTTGTACCGTATGCAAATTTTATCGTTACTAAAGATAACGGCGAAATCGAAATAGGCGTATTAGCCTACACTACGGAAAAATCCATCCAATTAGCAAGGGATTTAAAACAAGGCAGACAATCTAAAAAGACGGAAAATAAAGAGCAATGTAAAGATCCTACGGAAGTAGCCGATGCGCTTAGCGACGAAGAGCTTTTAAGCACTTTCGGATTG
>CAUQMN010000164.1:0-4042 GCA_963518765.1 uncultured Campylobacter sp. | reverse complement strand
GATATAGCGCTGCACCTGCGGCATTTGCGGCGATTATCTCGCGAAGGCCGCTTTTTATCCACGAGCAAAATGCCGTGATCGGCAGTTTAAATAAGCTTTTAAAACCGTTTGCAAAGGGCTTTTTTAGCTCTTATTTTAAGCCTATTTTTAGTTATCCCGTCGCGCAAAGGTTCTTTGATACGGCTCGCGTTAGGGAAGATTTAAAAACTATTATATTTCTAGGCGGTTCGCAAGGCGCGGCTGCGATAAATAATCTAGCGCTAAATTTGGCTCCAAACCTACGCCAAAAAGGTATAAAAATCATACATCAATGCGGTAAAAACTCGCTAGAAAGTCTGCGCGCTCAATACGATAAACTAGGCTTTAGCGGCAATGAGCTAGAGCTTTTTGCCTTTGATGCTAAGATCGAGTTAAAGATGCGCGAGGCCGATATCGCCGTGAGCCGAGCGGGAGCCAGCACGCTGTGGGAACTCGCGGCAAACGCGCTGCCTAGCGTATTCGTGCCCTATCCTTACGCGGCAAACAACCATCAGGTATTTAACGCAAAATTTCTCGTGGATCAAAATTTAGCCAAATTTTGTTTTCAAAAAGGCGGAGAGATAGATGCCAGTGAGGCCTTAGGTCTAATAGAGAGCATGAATATAAATGCCGTCTCAAGCGCGCTTGGCGGGCAAATAGTAAATGGCGGCGCAAGAGAAATCATAAATGAAATATTAAAAAATATAAAATAAACTGGGACATAAAACCTGAAATATGAATCAAGCGTCTAAGGCTGCTATGCTTAGGTTTAATGCGCAAATGCGGCAAAAGTCTAAATCCGTAGCTTAGCAGTCATCAAAAATAACAGCGCCGATTAGCACGGCGGCATAGCTTTACCGCCCGGTTTCGTCGAGCCAAGCCTTGGCTAGCAAGACTCTAAAATCCGGACTAAATAAAATGAGCTGCCGGACGAGCAAGGAGTCCCAAAACCTCGCAAATACGCTAAAAATCCGCGATAAAATCTAAATTTGCGGCTTGTAGCGCATCCAAAGTATCTATGAGTCTGCACTAAATTTCATGAGTGTTATTTTAAAGCGACGCAGTAGAATGCAATCTTATGTAGTACCCAAATAATTTAAGCAGCCTTGCAAAGTATATAAATATTGCAAAGTTTAAAGTTTGCCTTGCGGTTTCAAACTCAAACTCTTCGCTTTACTAAGATCTATGCACCGTCGCCGCAAAGCTAAACTTGCAAAATTTAAGCTAAATTTATAAGGGCGCTAAGGCGTCTGTTTACTCGTCAAACCACTTATCTAGGTTGCTGCCAAATTGGTGATTTTCGTAAATTCGCCTTAGCTCGTCGGTTAGCGGCCTATACTCTATGTCGACGTATCCGGTTTCTCCATGTATCTTTATTATCGCCATTTGCGTTTGGCCTACTAGCGGGGTTTTACAGTATTTTGGCATCGCGATATTGCAACCGCCGGGAGACTGTATGCCGTATCCGGAGTTTGTAGTATGATAGGTGCGAGTATAGGACCAAGTTGCAAGCATCATATTGCCGATTAGCGGGCGTCCGTATTCGTCAAACATCAGCATATTGCCCGGCGTTACGCCTCCGTCGCATGTTTTGCAAAGCATAGGAAGCGTTCCGCCGTAAAAATTTTTAAATGTCGTTCTTAAAAACCTACTATCGTATATATCGTAACCGTTTCTATCTCTTTTTTTAAATTTTAGGACTGTCAGCCTAGGATTTAATCTGCTTTCGTCGCAGCTGGTTATGCCGCTTAGCGGATTGCCGGTGCTTATATCTCCGTGATACATTTCTCTGCCGGTTACGGGGTCTTTTGCAACAACGATTTTGCTAGGGTCGGCAGCTATAAATTCATGCGTTTTGTAGATGGAGTAGCCTATTTTTCCCAAGCAAACTTTAGGATACTCAAATATCCACCTTCTAGTAAACCAAAATCTAGGATCGATGTCTTGTATCCCTAGCGGGTTGTTTTGCATATTTAGCATCTGCGTATATCTGATATCGGCAGCCATCTGTTCGGCTAGCTCCGGGAGGCGGTCTTCTTGGAGTTTAGGTAGAGCGATGAGAGATAGTATGCCTACTATCAAGATAACCGCTATGAGTTCTACCATGGTAAAGGCTGCGCTAAATTTATATCGAGGCTTTAATCCCCCCCCCCCCCCGTTTTGCGTAGAGCGAGAAAAAAGGCGTAAGAAGAATTCTTCATAAAAATTCCTTTAAAAATAAATTCTAAATAATAATACAAGTAAAAATATAAATTTCACATAAAATTTAAGAAAAAAAATTTTGTAAAATTAATAAAGCGGCAAAGAGATATAAATACGGCTTTTGTAAATTTGTAAATTTTTAAGTAGCTAGTTTCGGCTTTAAAGAGACGCTGTGACTAAAATTAAACCAAATCGGCACGTATTTTGCGCGTAAACTTGAACCGATGCGCCAAAGGTCTTTTTGCGCAAGATTTTACTAGTAAAACGCCAGAAGACGGGGGTTGTAGCGGGCTTGATTTATGTGCATCGCCGTAAGTTAAAACCGTTAGATAAAAGCTCTCAAACGGCAAACGAATTTAGACGTATACCCCTAAAAGAGCCGTATTGCTTTTGCCTTAGTCGGGGCAAAATCTCGGTCGCGCATTCTTTTGCGTATGACTTCGACGGTTGCAGCGGATTTAATTTATCACAAAATAGGCTGCTTTGTTTTTACGCGGATACCGCGCTCTAACTTGCGTTGTAAATTTCCGTCCTTGTCTTGCAAGCTGCTGTTTTTAGGTAAGTATCACGCTCTAGCCGACTCCGTAAAATTTGCAAACTGGCGTCCTTTTTCTATAAGCCATAAAATCTTGTAACGTCGGTTTTTGCTTTACCAGCAAAGTTTGAGAAATTTACGCGTAAATCGTGCGTCGCGGCGTTTTACATATTTATGAAAACTCATAAAGTCCGCAAAATGGGTTGCAACGCCTAAATCAAGCCTCGCTGAAGTTTATGCACGAGCTCGTCGTAGCCGATATCCGCATCGGCTAAAATTTGCCCCAGTAGCTTGCCTGAAGCATCCATGCCTCCGTTTTTTTCGGCCTCAAGTAACCGTCTGTATACGCCTTCGATAAATTTGACGCCCTCTGGATTTGGTTTGCGGCGGACGGAGTAGTAGCCGATGATCTCGCCGTTAGCGTCTAGCGAAGCCGTGATGTTGGCAAATACCCAGTAAAAGCCGCCGTCAAAGCTCTTGTTTTTAACGAACGCAAAAATCTCCTGCTTTGCTTTGATACGCTCCCACAGCAGTTTAAACACTATGCGCGGCATATCGGGGTGCCTGATGATGTTGTGCGGCTTGTGCAAAAGCTGTTCTTGCGTAGCGCCGACGATTTTTAAAAACGGCTGATTGCAGTAGGTTATCCTGCCTTTTACGTCGGTTTTTGATACGATAAAATCTTCTTCGTTTACGAAATATTCTTTACTCTCGTTCACTTTGTACCTTAAATTTTTGGGCAATTATAACCAAATATTACGCAAATATAGCTTACTAGCATTTTTAAATTCGGCATTGGGCGAGCATGGCAAGCGTCTTTTAGGTCAAATTTGACTCCGTAAATTTAAGGGTAGGGCGAGCGGATTTTGCTATGTGGATTTGAGTGAGATTTTGAAAAAAATCGGCGACAAATTTAACTCCGCCGCCGAACCGAAATAAAATTTAAGCCCAAAAAAGGCTTAAATTTATATCGCTTTTAGCAAGATTTTAGTTAGCTTTTTGCTAAACGCCGACGGATCGTCGATAGCGACGCCTTCGTTTAGCTTAGCCATATCTAAAAGCAGCTCCGCCGCGTCATATATCATCGCCTCGTTTTGAGATAGCTTTTCAAAGAGCTCGTGCTTTGGATTTATCTCTAGTATCGGCAAAATTTTACCCGCGCTATGCCCCATCTGCTTTAGCATCATCTGCGTAGCGTAATCGGGATCGTTTTTGTCGTAAACGATGACGGCGGGGCTTTGGCTTAAGCGCGAGCTTAGCTTCACGTCCTTGACCTCGTCTTTTAGT
>CAUQMN010000163.1:0-4058 GCA_963518765.1 uncultured Campylobacter sp. | reverse complement strand
GATCGACGGCGACGGCGATGTCGTTCGTGACTTTTAGAAACGGGATGATGCCGCCGGCTGCGTTTTTATGCCCGTCGATACTGCCACCCATAGCTCGCACCTTGCACCAGTCCCAGCCGATACCGCCGCCAAATTTGCTAAGTAAGGCCATCTCTTTGTAACTATCGAAAATTCCCTCGATATTATCGGGCGTGCTTCCCACGTAGCAAGAGCTTAGCTGATGGCGCGTCGTGCGTGCGTTTGAGAGCGTCGGAGTAGCGAGCATGACTTCAAATTTGGATATGAGGTCGTAAAATTTCTTTGCCCAGCCTTGGCAGTCTAGTTCGTTTTGCGCGAGGAACATCGCGATCGCCATAAACATCTGCTGCGGTAGCTCTATCGGCGCGCCGCTGCGGTCTTTGATGAGGTAGCGGTCGTATAGCGTCTTGATGCCAAGATATGCAAACTGCAAGTCGCGCTCAGGCCTGATGTAGTCGTTTAGATCGTCCAGGTCGTATTTTTCTTTTAGCCCAGGGATGACGCGGCCCGCTTTTTCGCCTTTTTGTAGGTAGTCGCGCAAATGGTTATAGCCGCTAAAGCCCGTGACCTTGTGATAAAGGTCGTATAAAAATAACCTTGCTGCGACAAATGTCCAGTTTGGGCGGTCGATGTCGATCTTTTCGACGGCTGTTTTGATGAGGGTTTGCTGGATCTCCTCGGTCGTTATCATATCGCGAAATTGAATTTTCGCGTCCACCTCAAGCTCGCTTAGGCTCACGTTTGCTAACCCCGCGACCGCCTCGCTCGTGTATTTTTTGATCTTGCTTACGTCAAGCTCTTCCGTGCGTCCGTTTCGTTTTAGTACTTTCAAAATTATTACCTTTTAGATTATTTATTTATTTTAGCTCTACATTTTTTGCACCATGACTGGTTTCTTATTATGTTATTATCCATTCTTCTAAAGCCAAAATCCTCTAATGGTTTTTCTTTTTTGCAATTCGGGCAAAGCCTCATGACTTTTCCATTACTATACCCACTGACCTGAAGTATTGGTTTTTCAGTATTTTTTTTATTCATTATTATACTCCATTCTTTATTTTCCGAATACTCTTTTAAATATCCCGTCCACGTGCCTGGCGTAATACGCGTAATCAAAGCACTCTTTTATCTCGGCCTCTCCTAGGCTTGCGCGTAGCTCCTCGTCGGCGAGCAAATTTTGTAAAAATAGGCTCTCGCCGTTTTCGTTTATCGCCTTTTTGCCCTCTTGTAGATCCGCCCAGACCTTCATCGCGTTGCGCTGTACGATCTTGTACGCGTCCTCGCGAGAGATCCCGCGCTGCGGAAGCTGTAAAAGCACGCGCTGAGAAAAGACGAGCCCGCCGGTCAAATTTAGATTTTTCATCATATTTTCCGGATAAACTACTAAATTTGCGATCAAATTCGTAATGCGCGCGAGCATAAAATCGGCCGTGATAAAGGCGTCGGGCAGGATAAATCGCTCGACCGAGCTGTGGCTGATGTCGCGTTCGTGCCAGAGTGCGACGTTTTCGAGCGCAGGCGTCACGTATGAGCGCAGCATCCTGCAAAGGCCGGTGATGTTTTCGCTAAGCACGGGATTGCGCTTGTGCGGCATCGCGCTAGAGCCCTTTTGACCGGGGCTAAAGTACTCCTCGGCCTCGTAAACTTCCGTCCTTTGGAAGTGGCGCACGGCGACGGCGATCTTTTCGCAGGTGGCGGCTAGGACGGCGATTGCGCTGATGACGTGGGCGTAGCGGTCGCGCTGGATGACTTGGTTTGACGCTGGAGCGGGCTTTAGACCGAGCTGCTCGCAGGTTAGCTCCTCAAACTCGAGCGGCGCGTGAGCGAAATTCCCCATCGCTCCGCTTAGCTTGCCGTAGGCGGCGACCTCTTTGGCATCTTGCAGTAGCTTTAGCGCGCGCGCGACCTCGTCGTACCATACCGCAAGCACGAGTCCGAAGGTGATCGGCTCGCCGTGGATACCGTGGCTGCGACCGACCATCATCGTGTTTTTGTGCTCCTGCGCTCTGGTTTTGATCGCGCTCATTAGGCCCTTTGCGTCCTCGATAATGAGCTCCATACTGCTTTTGATCTGAAGCGCGACGGCGGTGTCGATACAGTCGCTACTAGTCATGCCGTAGTGCACGAAGCGGCTCTCATCGCCCAGGCTCTCGCTCACGCTCGTTAGAAACGCGATTACATCGTGTTTGGTCGTCTTTTCTATCTCGTCGATGCGCGCTACGTCAAATTTTGCGTTTTTGCAAATTTTCTCGCAGTCTGTATCGCTGATAAAACCCAGCTTATTCCACGCCTTGACCGCAGCCTTTTCGACTTCTAGCCATGCTGTGTATTTTGCCTGCATATCCCACTTCTGCGCCATCTGTTCGCGCGAATATCTCTCTACCATTTTTAGCCTTTTTTATGCAAATTTTTGTATAATTTTTTAAGAAAAAATTATACAAAAATTGGGCTGAAAAGGCGGTTAGTATCCGCTAAATTTGCCCTTAAATTTTAGATTTAAAGAGTGGAAATTGCCTTATATTCATAAATTTATCGCGCATGCAAAAGGCCAAAAAGCGTATGAAATTTTATTGCAAAACGGCTATAAAATGCGCGAAGCTCAGCGCCTAATCGACAAAGGTAGGCTTATCTGCGACGGCACGGTCGTCAGCGAGAAAAATGCCTTGTTAAGCGGCGAAATTTGCCTGATAGAGTATGAAACGAATCCGCGCGGGCTAAAGCCGATTTTTGAGTGCGATAAATTTGCGGTTTTTGATAAACCTAGCGGCGTGCTCAGTCACCCAAACGGCAGGCACTGCGAGTACTCGTTAAATGACGAAATTTGGTCGCTCTACGGCCGAGAGGCCTCAGTCGCGCACCGTCTAGACTGCGAAACGAGCGGACTCATCGTCGTAGGTAAAGACAAAAATGCGGTCGTAAATTTGAAAAAACTTTTTGAAAATCGGCAGGTTTATAAGAGTTACGTCGCGCTCGCGCAGGGAAAGATAAACGAAAATTTGCGTATCGAGGCAAATATGGATCTGGCAAACGACTACGACGACGTAAAAATGCGAATGCGAATTTGCGAGGACGGCAAAAGCGCCGTGACAGAGATTTCGCCGATAGAGTATTTCACCGATATCGATGCGACTCTGGTGCGAGCCGTACCTCTCACGGGTAGACAGCATCAGATTCGTTTACATTTGTTCCACGTGGAACATAAGATTTTAGGTGAACCGCTCTACGGTCTATCGCGACTGCAAATCGAGAAAATTTTAGATAAAGAGATGAGTAAAAGCGAGCGAATTTTGATAACAGGCGCGCCGAGGTTGCTGCTGCATTCGGATGAAATTTGCTTTAAATTTGACGGCGTAGAGTACAAAATAAAATCCAAATTTGATGCGAAAGAGGAATTTTATAAACTCGTAAAGCATGGATAGATTTTGGGCCGATTTGCCAGGCTGTTTTTATTATCAGTGTTTTATTTTCTGCTTGCTAGTTTTATAAAATCTTGCAGCATAAAAACGGTAAATTTTAGATATGCAACATCTGCCGCTACAGCGTCAAGCACAAAAGATGCCGCAAAATTTAGCTGCGATTAGACACGATATGCTCGCATAAAAAGCTCAAAAGATAAACTAACGTAAATTTCGTTAGTAAATTTAGCCTTGTTAGTTAGCGTGCGGTTAAATTTGGACGGCTGGAAACGGGTTTTAGCACCGACCGGTTGGATTAAGCGAAAATTTATGCAAATTTTATTCAAGGAGTAATTTTTATGAGTTTTATTAAAAAAACTTTCGGCGGACTTAGCGCGTCTTATTACATGCGGCATCTATTTTTCGGCGCTATCTTTACGGCTTTGTTTATAGCGCTTATGTATAACGGAGGCGATAAGCGAATTTTTAGCTATATTATCTTTATCGCAAACACCTTTTTGTATCCGTATTCTCGCTTTGTTTATGAGAGCGTCGCGGATTTTGTATTTGGAGATAACGTATTTTTCGTAAATGCGCTATTTTTACTCGCGGTAAAATTTATAACCATGCTGCTTTGTTACGGTT
>CAUQMN010000162.1:0-4064 GCA_963518765.1 uncultured Campylobacter sp. | reverse complement strand
ACCGCTAATCGCAAGAGCCGAAGGCAACAAGAAAAACAGCGGCTCGGAGCTCACTGCGTATGGCAAAAAGATGATCGCGCTATACGACGCGATGCTAGAGAGCCAAAAGATATTTTTAGAAAAAGTTTGTTCAAATATAAACGTCGATACGAACGAAATTTTAAATTTACAGCGCATGAGCATGAGTCTAAGCGCCAGAAACCATCTAAGCTGCGAAATCACGGAGATAAAAACGGGAGCAGTAAATTCGCAAATCAGCGCCAAGCTCTCAAACGGCGAAATTTTACGCGCTAACGTCACGGTCGAGTCTGAAAAAAATCTAAATTTAAAGGTCGGCAAAAAGGTCGTATTTATCTTTAAAGCCCCGAGCGTAATGCTCGCAAAAGAGGAAAATCTAAAGCTAAGCGCGGCAAATTTATTAAAAGGACGCGTTATCGAGGCCAAAATCGGCTCCGTAAACGCCGAAATCGTACTAGAAATAAGCAATCATCAGACGATAACCTCTATCATCACCAAAGAAAGCGCGATGCAAATGCGTATCGGCGTGGGCGACGAGCTGGTAGCTATAATCAAAGCAAGTCAAGTCATAGTAGGAGTATAAAAAATGAAAAAAACATTTTTTTCGTTAGTCGTCGCGGCTCTCGCGGCTTTTCATCTAAACGCGGGCGAGATCAACGTATTTGCCGCGGCAAACGTCACTTACGCGTTTGACGAGCTAAAAGCGGAGTTTGCTAAAACAAATCCAGACACCAAAGTAACCGTCACTCTAGGAGCTAGCGGCGCGCTATCTACTCAGGTCAAAAACGGCGCTCCGGCCGACGTTTTCATGGCGGCGAATATGAAATTCGTCCAGGATCTATATGACACCAAATTTGCCGTAACCAAGCCCGTACTATACGCTCAGGGCGCGCTTGCTCTATTTACGATCAGAGATATCGATCTAGCTAAAGGCATAAACGCGGTAGAAGGCCTAAAAGCCATCGCGATCGCAAACCACGAAACCGCTCCGTACGGCAAAGCTAGCGTCGAAGCTCTAAAAAAAGCGGGCATCTACGATAAAGTCGAGAAAAACGTCATCCTAGCAAAATCTATCGGCGAAGCTCTAAGCCAAGCTCTAAGCGCTGCTGACGTCGGATTTATCGCGGCTTCTGCGATGTACGATAAAAAAATGGCCGAATACAAAGAGGGCAAAAACTTTATCCTCATCGATCCCGAGCTTTACACTCCGATCGATCAAGGTATGGTTATACTAAAACACGGCGAAAACAATCCTGAAGCAAAAGCATTCTACGACTTCATCAGAAGCGACCGCGCGAAGGAAATCTTTAGAAAATTCGGATACGTCGTCCCGTGATAAAGGCTAAAATTTCGGCGATAGAGCAAACGGGCGGCGTTAGCGTTTTTGAGTTTAGCGCCGAAAATTTAAGCCTAAAAATGCTCTCTTTGGAAAATCTGCAAAATTTAAAAATCGGCGACGAAGTTCGGCTAGGCTTTAAAAGCTCGGACGTCTTCGTCGCTACTTCCCCGCTTTTAAACTGCTCGGTCTCAAACGAGATAAAAGCGCAAATTTCAGATGTCCAAAAAGGGCAAATCACGAGCTCGCTACATCTAAACGCGGGCGAGTTTGAGTTTGAAAGCATCATCTCGACATCATCGCTAAAGCGGCTAAATTTAGCGCCTGGCGATCAAATTTACGCCTACGTCAAGGCAACCTCGCTCTACATCACATGATAGAACTAAACTGTATAAAAAGCCTAAACGGCGCAAACGGGAAATTTGATCTAGACGTAAATTTGAACGTAAAAAAGGGCGAATTCATCGCTCTTTACGGCAAAAGCGGTAGCGGCAAAACTACGCTTTTGCGCCTGATCGCAGGCTTTGAAACGCCTGATAGCGGAACGATAAAAGCAGGCGGTCGGACGCTTTTTGAGGGTAAAAACTTCACTCCGCCGCAAAGCCGAAATATCGGGTTTTTATTTCAAGACTACGCGCTTTTTCCAAACATGAACGTGATGAAAAACTTGCTTTTTGCAAATAACGACCTAAATTTAGCGCGCAAGCTGCTGGGTCTTGTCGAGATGAGCTCGCTAGAAAACGCCGCCATCTCGCAGCTCTCGGGCGGTCAAAAGCAGCGCGCCGCCCTAGCCCGCGCACTCATGCGAAAGCCTGAAATTTTACTACTCGACGAGCCGCTCTCGGCCCTTGACAACGCCATGCGCGAAAAGCTGCAAGACTACCTTGCCAAGGTGCACGCCGAGTTTGATATGACGACGATTTTGGTCAGTCACGACGTCGCGGAGATCTACAAACTCGCCTCAAAAGTTTTTGTGCTAGAGGGCGGTAAAATCGCGCAGGAAGGCAGCCCGGGCGAGATATTTTTGCGCCACAGCGGCTCGCAGAAATTTAGCCTACCGGCTAAAATTTTAGAAATCTCAAAGCGCGACGCCATCTACGTAGCCGTAGTCTCCGTCGGTCAGCAGCTTTGCGAAATAGCTCTAAGCGCCGCAGAAGCTGCAAATTTAAAAGCGGGCGACGAAGCGTCGATAAGCGCTAAGGCGTTTGGGTTAAATTTGCAAAAAAACGGTAGCGAAAACGACGAATTTTACGGCGCAAAATCAGACAAATTTGACGAGCGAAACGCCGAGATTTACGCGCAAAACGAGCCAAAATGAGTATCGATTTTACACCCTTTTACCTCTCGCTAAAGCTTGCTTTTATCTCGACTGCGATCCTATTTTTTCTCATGCTGCCGGTTGCGTTTTGGCTTAGCCGCGCGAGTTTTAAATTTAAACCCGTGCTAGAGGCCGTGATCTCGCTGCCTCTCGTGCTGCCGCCCTCGGTGCTAGGCTTTTACCTGCTGGTTTTTCTCTCGCCTTACAACTTTTTGGGTAATTTTTTTGAAGAAACCTTTGATATCCGCTTAGTTTTTAACTTTTCAGGCCTCATCATCGCTAGCTGCATTTACTCGCTGCCGTTTATGTTTCAGCCGCTTCAGGCGGGCTTTGCGAGCCTGCCAAAGAGCCTTTTTGAGGCGAGCTACTCGCTAGGCAAAAGCAAATGGGAGACGCTTTTTAGAGTCGCCTTGCCAAACATCAAACCCTCGCTTCTAACCGCGCTCATAGTGAGTTTTGCGCATACTTTGGGCGAATTTGGCGTCGTGCTGATGATAGGCGGCAGCGCCCCAGATAAGACAAAAGTCGCTAGCATCGCTATCTACGAGGCCGTCGAGCTCATGGACTACACCAAAGCGCACGTTTATTCGGCGATTATGCTGTTTATAAGCTTTGCAGTGCTATTTTTAGTCTATTTTTTCAACAATTCACACGCAAAGAGGACGCAATGAAAGATATAAACGCAAATCCGGTCAAATTTAGCGAGCTAACAGGCGGCAAAAACTGTATTGTTTTTACCTATCCCAAAATGGGCGAGAGCGGGAAGTTTTTACCGGAAAATTTAAAGGATTTAAAGGGGCTAACCGGCTGCACGCTTCAGTGCAAAGCCTATCAAGAAAACCTTGCAAAGCTAGAATCCGCAGGCTTTACGCTAATAGCCATCGGCTCTCAAAGCGTAGAAAAGATGAATGAATTTAAACAAAGCGTCGGCGCAAGTTTTATCTTTTTGAGCGACGAAAACTTCGAGCTAGAATCCCCGCTAAATTTACAAACCTTTACCACGAACGACGGCAAGAAATTTTACCGCCGCCAAACGCTAATCATCAAAAACGGCGAAGTCGTAAAAAGGTTTAACGACGTGGCCGAGCCCGCAAACGACGCAGCAAACGTACTGGCAGCGATAGAGCAGCTTTAAATTTCCGTCAAATTTACACAAGGCGGCGAGCGTTTTAGGGCTCAAATTTGGACGCGAATTTGAGCCGTTTTGAACTCAAATTTGACGGCGAATTTAAAACGCGCACAAGCAAAACCGCAAGTCAAATTTTAAATTCCCGTCAAACGCAAATTTAACCTAACCCAAAATAATTTTTTTATATAATTACGCAAAAATTTAGGCGGGATATGAATCTTTTTTCCATAGAATTTGGCTTGTGCTTTTTTATTTTTTGGCCG
>CAUQMN010000161.1:0-4069 GCA_963518765.1 uncultured Campylobacter sp. | reverse complement strand
GGCGTGGGTACCTCGATCGACGTGGCATCCCTGCTATCTAAAAAAGCGCTGATGAGGCCTTTGGGCTCTAAAAATCCAAACGACCGAGCCGCGCTAACCGAAAAGCTGCTCGAAGAGGGCATCAATAAAATCGGCCTAGGTCCGCAAGGCATGAGCGGCGCAAGCTCGGTGATGGGCGTGCATATAGAAAACTGCGCCCGCCACCCAAGCGTCATCGCCGTCGCCGTAAACGTAGGCTGCTGGTCGCACCGCAAAGGCCATATCGTCTGGGACGAGCAGCTAAATTTCGACGTAAAATCGCACAAGGAGTTCGCGCTATGAGTAAGAAAATTTTAACCACGCCGATCAAGGCCGAGGATCTGGCCGACATCAAAATTGGCGACGTGATCTATCTCACGGGGCACATCGTAACCTGCCGTGACGTGCCGCACAGACGCGTCGTGCAGGAGGGCCGCGAGCTGCCGCTAGATATCAGGGGTGGCGCGATCCTGCACGCGGGACCGATCATCAGAAAAACGGGCGATAAAAGCTTTGAGATGGTCTCCGTGGGGCCTACTACGAGCATGCGGATGGAGAAATTCGAGCGCGAATTTATCGCCAAAACAGGCGTGCGCCTAATAGTGGGCAAAGGCGGCATGGGCGAAGGCACGATGAGCGGCTGCAAGGAGTTTGGCGCGATACACTGCGTATTTCCCGCAGGCTGCGCGGTGGTCGCCGCGACGCAGGTCGAGGAGATCGAGAGCGCGGACTGGACGGAGCTTGGGATGCCCGAGACGCTGTGGAAGTGCCGCGTGAAGGAGTTTGGCCCGCTCATCGTCTCCATAGACGCGCACGGAAACAATCTTTTCGAGCAGAACAAGATCAAATTTAACGAGAAAAAGGACGCGGCGCTGGCTGAAATTTTACCGCAGGTCGGATTTATAAAGTAGTTAAATTTAGGGGCTTACGCTTTAAATTCTACGCCTTAAATTTTTACGCCCGGTTGCTAAATTTTAAAATTTAGCGCTCTAACAACGAGGGGCAAATTTTAAGTGCTTTGGGCGGATAGTGCGGGTGCGGACGATTGATAACACTGGCGGCAGGGCTAGGCGCGAGATTAAATTTATCTGCAAATTTAGCTAATCGCGAGGGATAAATTTTAAAAACTTAAACCCGAAAAGCCGCCGTTTTAAAGCACCGACTAAAAGCGCGCGCCAATCTCGCTGAGGCTCTTTCGTAAATTTAGCCTACGCGCTATTTTTCTGCGCAAATTTCACGCTTGCGTAGAGGTAGCTTGCAAGCCCCAGCGCACTCGCCTCGCCTGATTTTAAGCATAAGCGCGAAATTTAGCTAAAACAAGTATTGGCGGCTTAAATTTGCGTCCGCAACGCAACCAAAAGGCAAAATATAAATATAAAGCAAACAAGAAGGAATACCAAAATCTACGGCGCCGACGACGGTTGCGGGACTGCGGATACAAATCCGACCCAAAGCAAACTTGAAGTCCGCATAAGAGGCAGTTAAAAGAAATTTTGGATTTTTATGACGGCGGAAGCGTAGGCGATGCGGATATTTTTTATTTACTAAAAGTCGCAAGCCAAATGCTATATATGGGGCGTCAGGCTCGGACGCGATCCAAATTTAGCCGCCGTTTACGGATAAATTTAAGCTAAATTTAATGGCCCAAACAGCAAAATTTATCCGTTAATTAACAATATAAAAAAGGAAAAATTTGGGCGAAACGACTTTTGCGGTTGTATTTTTCTGCGCTTGTACGCTGTTTTTGGCGGCGGTAGGATACTTTGCTTTGGGCGTTTTGGCGAAATTTTACGCTTTTATCAAATTTGCCGCGCGTCTTTGCTTGCAAGACCCTAAATTTAGCCTCGCCATGTTCGCGCCTGCGTTCATCTTATCGCTTTATATCGCGCTGGTTTCGCAAAATATCATTTTTAATTTTACTTGGGGTGCGTCGGCAAATGTTTTCGGCGGGCCGGCTTCCGGGTTGCTTTTAGATGCGCTACTTTTTGGATTTTCGCTGATTGCAAGACTAGAGGAGCGATATTTTTACGTTTTTTCGTTTCGTTTGGCGCTTTTGGAACTGCTTTGCGGGCTTGCTACGGCGATAATTTCAAGGGATATTTTTAGCATTTACGTCCCGTGCGCGCAGATTTTACTCGTATTTTGCGTATGTTTTGATTTTTTATGCCTGAGCGCGGCGAAAGCAAACGCAAAGCTGTTAGAAGAGCTACGCGCAAAAAATGATTTAAGCGAACCGGAAAAACTTGCCAAAGAGGCGCTAGAGCGGCTCGCAAACTTGCCAGGCAAAGAGGAAGCGTTGCTGCAAGCAAACCTTATCCGCATGAAAATGAAGCAAGAATGCCGCGCGGCTTAATGATTTTAGCCGTTTAAATTTAGCGTTTCTTGCGTCAAATTTGAGCTAAATTTGCGCTCATTTATCGACGGGTACGGTCAAATTTAAACAGCCTTTAACGAGTCGGCTAGCGTTGTCTAAATATCAGCCTAAAAAACGCAGCCGTTTGGCGAGCCCTAAGCAAAATAAACGCCCGTAGTTGCCTACAAATCTGCATAATAAGATACGCCGACACCATCACGTAAAAATTCACAATACCAAAGCCAATCATCTCATAACGTAAAAATAGACCTAATCTCGTCTGCGCTATGAACTCCCGCATCGGCCGATAAGTGTGCCATATGCTATGACCCGAGAAAAAATTATCAAGTCCGCCAAATACCAAAAAGCATACGATAAGCGCAAATAAAATAATACTTTGCGAAAGTGCCTGGGCGTTGTTTTTGTTTTCCTCAAGCCTACCTGTGATTCCGCTAGCTACGCCGCTAAGCCCCGCAAGCACCAAACAAACTAGCATAAAAAAGCATAAATAACTAAGATGAAACGCCGCCGCGTTGCCAAAGGCGGTTTTAGTCTGCGCCGTATTTATAGCAGGATAAAAATCCGCCATAAACGCCGTAAAGTCTCTAAAAGCCGCGTGAGCGGACAAGATATCTTCGGGCACGGCAAATAAGCTCAAAGCAGCCAAAGCGTAAGCGCCCAAGCTAACGAAAAAGGCAATTTTAAGCTTCCTTGCGGCCAATCTTAATCTTGCTTTTAGTCTTATAATCTTATTTTTCGGCTCTATAACTGCGACCTTTTAGCGATTTTTGAGCGTATTATATCATCTTCTTTGCCCAAATTTATGCTCTTTTATATGCCGCCTATTTGACTTTACGCGGTTTAATCCAGCCTGCTTTTGGCAAAAACTAAAATTTTGACGCCGTTTGCGCGTATCTTTGAGCAATTTTGTTTGCCGCGACCGACTTTAAAGCTAGGCAACCCGTCCGCAATCAATAATCGCGCTTTTTGCGTAAGTTTTATTTTAAATTTGCTGCGATATTTATTTCTTGACGCTCCTTGCGTAATCTTGGCAAAATCCTTTAAATGCCTTTGTTTGGCTATTTTACGGGCATCAGCGGTAACGGCGCTAACTGCTTTTACGTATCTTGCAAGACCTGTCTGCTTCTTTGATGCCTTTTGCCGATTTGCCCGCGCTAGCGGAGTCATAGCGGCTTTTTCTATCGCTTGGAGTTTTAAATTTAGGCTCAAGATAAGGCAAAAACTTTCGCAGACGTTTTTCTCAAAGCAAGCACGTCACATCGACAGCAAATAAAGTAAAGTTAAGTACGAGAACTATGATTTTGCCAAAGCTCTTAAAGCGGGTGGCTTAGAGAAGTTAAAAATAGGTACATAATTCGTTCTCAAATTTTAGATAATAAATTTAAAGAAGTTCTCAAGTATTTAGCAAAGGAAATAGAACTTACTAAAATAGCAAATCTAACCGGTTTTCCAGGCAAAATTTTCGGTACGTCAGCTTGCCTGAATGCTTGTTTGAGTAGATAAAAAAATCGCCTTTACTTCGCTTTGCTTACTACTTTGCAAGAAGCTAACGGCAAAACCGTATAAATGGCATTGAAATTTTAGCTGCTGCTTGCTTGCTACCGCCCCCAAAGGGCTACTGGCATAGCAAAGTAAAGCAAAAGAAGATATGCTAAGCATGGACTTCTAAATTTAAAG
>CAUQMN010000160.1:0-4110 GCA_963518765.1 uncultured Campylobacter sp. | reverse complement strand
ACGTGGGAGTTTTACGGCAAGCGCGAAGAGAGCAAAACAGCAGGTGGCGCAAAGGAGCAGATACATTTCGGAGGCGACGTGCGCGGCTACGAAAATCACGCCAGAGAGTGCTTATTGCAAGCTAGAGATAGCACCGATTTGCACGAGATTTTACTCGCCGAACTACGCCAAGACGCAAAAGAAGCCGTCGCAAAATCAGGTGGCACGGTTAGGTATTACGATTTTAAGCCCTTTAGCATGAGCGAGCGCTGCGGCAACTGCGGCGGCGACGGGCAGACGCGATGCGGCGAGTGCGGCGGACGAGGTAAAAAAACCTGCTCCAGCTGCGGCGGACGCGGACGACAAAGCTGCTCTACGTGCGGCGGCAGCGGCGGCGTAAATCGCCCTCACACGCAGTACAACTCCGACGGCAGCACCTACGTGACGTATCGCTACGAGAGCTGTTCATCGTGCGGCGGTAGCGGCTCAAATACCTGCTACGGCTGCTCGGGATCTGGCGCGGTAAGGTGCGGCGGATGCGGCGGGTCCGGCTACGTGCAGTGCGCCCAGTGTAGCGGACACGGATACTTTACCACGATAGCAAACATCGGCGCCTACGCGAAACCCAGCGTAAATTTACGCATAAAATCGCGCGCCTACGCCGACGAGCTTTTGGACTTTTTGTGCGCTCGTAACTGTAAATTTCTCTCGCAGACGATACCTTTTTATCAAGACGAAGAGAGCGGCGGGGAGGATTCGCACCTGTTTTCTTACGTAGGTTCTAGCGCGATAACGAGGCTAAATTTTATACTGCTTGGCAAGGAGTACGAGGCGGTGGGTTTTAGCAACCCGCCCTACGCCTTTATCAGACCGCCCTTTTTCGATGATCTTTTCGCAGACGAGATAATGATGCTAGAAAAGATTGACGCCGACGGCAAGATAACTAGGCGAGAAGCGTTTAAATTTTTCACGCGCTACTGCTCGCAGCCAGCCCTAGACTCCGCGCTAAAGCGTATCGCTAAGACAGACGGCGCGCAAAACGAGGCCGCAAACGCCGTGATAGAGGCCTGCGACGGCTACGTCTCAAGAGGCGCGGCGAGCAAACTGGGCGAAACGATGAAAAAATGCCTAGATAAAATCTCTCCCGTTTATTCGCCTGCGGTTTGGTTTGGGCTGGGCTCGCTATTTTGGCTGCTTGCGCTGGTTTTTACGGCGGGATTTTTGGGCGAAAATTTAGCCGAGCGCTACATCATGGCGCCTATTTATACGCTTATATTTTTGGCTATTTGCGCGGGCACGGCTTGGTGCGTCTTAGCGCCTCTTAGCGCGCTGGTTACGCTATTTCGCCGAAACAGCGTGCCCAAAGAGTACCGCCAAAGTATGCGAAACAAAGAGGCTTTTTCGCTATTTTTTAAAATTTTAGCGGGCTTTGGAGCCCTCGGCACGATCTACGGCGCGATATCGAGCTTCGGTTACGCTCCAACCCTTACGGCGCTTGACGAGCGCTTTGAGGCATCGCGCGGTCTGGAGGCTAAATTTAGCGAGATGAGGGCTAAATTTGAAGGCTCAAACGAGACGGCGCGCGAAACAAACTCCACCGCCGCCGCCAAAACCGCGCCGCAGATGACGCAAAAAGATAAAATTTTATACGTACAAAAGGCTATCGGCGTCAAATCTGACGGCATCATGGGCGCGCGCACGCTCAAAAAGGCGCAAGAGTTTTTGGACGCAAATTTGACGAACGCGGATGAAATTTACGAAGCGATAAAAGCAAAAGAAGCAAGCCGCGGAAAATAATCTGCGTAAATTTTGAGGGCGAAATACCCAAAATCAACCAAGACGGAGGGTCTGCGGGCAACGGCGCTTGGGTATACGAGGGCAACGAGCTAAAGCCAAAATACGGCGCAAACACGCACAATACCTTTGAATTTGACAGTGGCGTGCTAAAGCCCAAAATCGGAGCCAACTCCTCTAACACCTTTGAGTTTGACGGCAAAAAAATAAAACCCAAATACGGCGTAAACTCAAGCAACACTTGGGTGACACAAGGCAACGTCGTCAAGCCCGATTTTGGCTCAAACTCAAGCAACACTTACGACATAAACGGAGCTCCTATCGCCGTCATAATAGGGCAAGTATGCCTAAAACTGTGGTAACGCGAGACAAATTTGGCGAGTGCGTGAAGTACGCTCAAATCGCACTTGCCATTTTTTGGCGCGCGATTGCGGCAAATTTGACTCGGCTTAAATTTATCCGTCAAATTTTAGCAGCCGCCGCAAACTAAAATTTAAAACAGATCCGCGTTTTTGTCGCTGCTTTAGACGTATTCCATCGCCCGAGCGATACGCTGCGCCCGTTTATTTATCATTTTTACTTGCTTTTTGAATAGACTTTACGCGAATTTCGGTTAAATTTCGTCTTAAATTTTATCGCAGACTTTTGATTTGAATTTTAAAATCAAATTTTTGATATAAATCACCAGAATTTTACGCTAATTATGATAACATTTCCCAAAAATAAAGGAGAAAAGATGAGCCATAATCACGAGACCGTATCTAAACAAAAACATCCGACCAGCAAGCTAGTTCGCATCTGCGACGCCGTCGCTATCGCGTTTTACATCATCATCGTGGGCGGCTTTACCTCTACATCAGCCGCAACGTCGGCGTGCAATACGACTACTACGAAAAGCCTTTTGTTTTTTGCCTGCCGTACGTCATCTGGTTTGCGACGACGCTAGCGATGATTTATGTTGCCTTGGTGCGCGAAAAGCTTAAAACGCTCTAAACGACGATAAATCTGTCGCCCAAAACCGCTGAATTTATAAAATTTGCGATTTTTGGCAGTAAAATTTACATTGTTTTGGATTATTTACTTGTTTTTAGCCATAAATCAGAAATCTTCCGACTATCAGACTAAATTTGCACTTTTTATACCCGTGCTTTTGAACGGCTAATTTTGTAAATTCGTTTTTCACGCATTTTTTAGGCACAGTGCCTCGAAATTTGACTCGGCTTAAATTTAGCGCTCAAATTTAAGCAACCGCCGCAAACTAAAATTTAAAACAACTCCGCGTTTTTGTCGCTATTGCAGACATACTCCATCGCCCGAGCGATACGCTGCGCCTCGTCCCGACCGTGCATATCCCAGGTAAAACCCAGAGCCGCGTCAATACCAGCGCTCACGCCCGAGCTCGTGTAAAATTTCCCGCTAACGCACCACCTAGCCGCACGTATCCAGCGCACGCCAGGAGCCTCCGAGATCGCCCACTGCCACGATAGCTTGTTGCTCGTGGCCTCCATGCCATCCAAAAGTCCTGTTTTAGCTAGCAAAACCGAGCCCGTACACGCCGTGATCACGTACTCGCGTCTGCGCGCTAGCTCGCTCAAAATAGCGATAAACTCGCCCTCATGCGCAAGCTGTCTCGCCGCAAAACCGCCCGGCACTATCAAAACGTCAAATTTGGCGATCTCGCTTAGCTTTCGCGTCCAAATTTTTAGCGCTCGTACTACTGCCCACGAGCCCGCCAGCAACCGAAATGTACTCTATTTCGTAGCATTTTCGCTCGCCCTCTAGTGACCTAGATAGCACCTCGGCAGGCCCCAGCGCGTCCATCTCGGTAAATCCGTCAAAAAGCAAAACGTTTAGCGCCTTCATAGCGATCCTTTACCAAATTTAGTTTCAAATTTAGCCCAAATTTGATTACGAGCGGCTAAAATTTAATGAGATTTTTCGCATTAGCGAGGTAAAATTACAAAATCACTTTAAATCAAATTTTTAAGGAAAAACGATGCTAAGCGACAGAGAAATAGAAGCGAGCGCAAAGCCGCAAAATATCGTAAAAATCGGTGCAAAACTGGGGCTAGGCGAGGAGGCGCTAGATACCTTCGGCAAGTTAAAAGCCAAGATCGAGCCGCGACTAGGTAACGCGACGGGCGAAAACCTCATCCTAGTCACCGCGAACAATCCGACCCCGTACGGCGAGGGCAAAACGACCGTGACCGTCGGGCTATCTGACGGCTTAGCGCGTATCGGCAAACGCGTGTGCGCCGCACTTAGAGAGCCAAGCCTGGGGCCTGTTTTTGGTATAAAAGGAGGAGCGACGGGCGGCGGTTACTCGCAGGTGACGCC
>CAUQMN010000159.1:0-4125 GCA_963518765.1 uncultured Campylobacter sp. | reverse complement strand
TTTAAAGGCGGCGCGAAAATCATCGCCGACAAGCTAAATCTAAAAATCCAGCCCGTCGTGATCGTAGGCTCGGACATCATGGACGTGAAGAGCTTTAGCTTTAAAAACGGCAAAATCAAAATCATCTGCCTAGATCTCGTCGACACCGCCGAGCCTGAGTGGCTAGAAAACGCAAGGGCGAAGATGCAAGAAACGCTAGATAACGAGAGGCAAAAAGCGGCGATTTAAACGCCGTTTTATCGTAAATTTTGCCGCGCGCTTAAATTTGACGAAGTTTTTAGCTAAAATTTGAGTCAAATTTACCGCGAGCAAATTTGGCCCTTAAGTCCGCTAGTCAAATTTGACCGCCCCGTAAAAGCCGTAAATTTAGGAGGATTTATGAAAAAGTACGCTGTTATATTTATGATTTTAGCTCAAATTTTATTTGCATCAAATTTGCCGGAGCCTCGTTTTGAGATTTTTTTCAACGAAAATGCTACAAGCAAGCAAATAGACGCGGGGCTTGATCAAATTTTGGAGTTTTTATCGCAAAACCCGCACCGCGTAAACGACGAATACGGCGAATTTAAAGACCGCCTTTTTTCGCCGTTTATCTACAACGCAAAAATCATAAAAACGGGCAAATTCGACTTTGAACGCATAGAAAAGGCACTCAAATTTAAGCCGGGGCTCAACTATAAATTTATGATTTTTACCCCTCTTGACGCGGTTATCGCACTTGGCATAGATCAGGGGGGTAAATATAAATTCGATCAAAAAGAAACGATACGACTCATCGACCTGCTCGTAGCAAACGGCGCGGATATCGGCTCGCCAGGGCTTTTGCGCACGGCTTGCAATGCCGAAGCGTTTGAGATTTTTAGCCACCTTCTTGGCAAAGGCGCGCGCGGCGACAAAGAAACGATGCTTTGCGTGGCCGGCGGGATAGCTATTTTTATGGGTCAAAACGGCGCCTCGCCGATCGCAAACGCTCCGCTTGATCCAAAAATAAGGCAGTTTGCAAAAACCGCAAAATTTGCCGAGTTTTACCGCGATAAAATGCGCTACCTCGAGGAGCTGCTAAAATTTAAACCGCTTAGCGAATTTGAGACTAAAGAGCTGGAAATTTTTACAAAACTAGCCGCGATCTTAGATAGCGAGGATATGGTTAAGTTTCTGCTAAAAAACGGAGTTTGCAAGCAAGAGAAATTACAAACCTCGTGCGAAAATCTCAAAAAATACGCGACGCAATTTAGCGCAAAAGATAGCCTAAAGCTAATAAACGGCGACAAGGCGGTAAGCCTGAAATAGACGAATTTTACGAGATATCGCATTAAAAGCCTTTACGGCTCGCGCGCTAAACTAAACTCAAATTTTTCGTTAATTTTAGCGAGTTTTACTTTAAGCGCCACAAATCAGCCAAGCTCATACCGACAAAAGCGTAAAATTTAAAGGCTGCATTTAATAAGCTAAAACGCCCTATTTTTCATATTTTTATCAAAATTTAAAAAAATTTGGGTATAATCCGTTTTTTCTACAAAAAAGGAACCCCCAATGAGTACTGCAAAAAAAGAAGCATTGACGCAGGTCGAAGAGCTTTTTAAGGAAAACGCAAAAGGCTATGTCACATACGAAAAACTGGTTAAATTTTTAGACAAAGCTCCTACGGCTATGGTCGCTAAAAAATTAGAGGCTCTAGCTAAAGCAAACAAAGTAAAACTCATAACCTCCGCCGAAATCGCAAAAATGCGAAATATCGAGGACGCAAAAAAACGCCGCGAAGAGTTAGCGAAGTTAGCCGACGATAATCTCGAAGAGGAATTCGACCTCGCAAACGAAAACGACTTGCTCGAGTGGTCGCGCTCGGACAGTCCCGTGCGTATGTATCTACGCGAGACGGGTCAAATCGCTCTACTAACCAAAGAAGAAGAAGTCGAAATCAGTAAAAAAATCGAACTCGGCGAAGACATAATCATCGACGCGTTTTGCTCGGTGCCGTATCTTATCGACTTTATCTTAGACTACAAAGAACCGCTAATCAACCGAGAACGCCGCGTAAAAGAGCTTTTTAGAAGTTTTGACGACGAGGGCGAAGGTAGCGACGGCGAAAGCGAAGACATCGACGACGAGGAAGAAGACGAGGATATAGAAAACGACGGCGAAGACGGCGAAGAGAAGGAAACAAAGCCTAAAAAGCATAGCAAAAAAGACGACAAGCGAGCCGAAAAAGTAATCGAGAGCTTTAAGGCTCTAGAAAAAGCAAAAAAAGAGTGGCTAAAAACGGCAAATAAACAAAATGACGCCGAGATAGAGGATGAATTTTTAGCCAAGCTTACGCTCGCGTTTAAAAAGAAAATTTTAAAAGATAAATTAATGGATCTAGGTCCGACGAGCAAGCTCATAACCGAGATAGTAAAATCAATGGAAACGGCGCTAAAAAGCGACGATGAATTTGATAGAGAACTAAAAAGGCTCGAGTATAAGCTACCGATGTTTAGCGACGAGCTAAAGAAAAATCACAAATCGATCCTAAAAGATATCATCAAGCTAAGCAAAGACGACATCATCGCGAGGGTTCCCGAGGCTACGATGGTCTCAACCTACGTGGAGATAAAAAAACTATTTGCGACAAAAGAGGCTAGTAAGAGCGGATTTAACCTTGATCCGGTACTTTTAAAAGAAATTTTAGAGCAGATAAAACGCGGTAAAAAGATCTCCGACGAGGCAAAAGCCAGGATGGCGAAGTCAAATTTACGCCTAGTCGTAAGCATAGCCAAGCGTTATACGAACCGCGGGTTGCCGTTTTTAGATCTCATCCAAGAGGGCAATATCGGCCTAAAGAAAGCGGTTGATAAATTTGAGTATAAAAAAGGGTATAAATTTTCGACCTATGCGACGTGGTGGATACGTCAGGCTATCAGCCGCGCCATCGCCGATCAGGCTCGTACGATACGTATCCCTATTCACATGATAGAAACGATAAATCGTATCAACAAAATCAACCGCAAATATCTCCAAGAAGAGGGCAAGGAACCGGATATAAGCGTCATAGCAAAAGAGGTCGGACTAAGCGCAGACAAGATAAAACAAGTCATAAAAATCACCAAAGAGCCTATCAGTCTAGAAGCTCCGATCGGCAACGAAGAAGACGGTAAATTCGGGGATTTCGTCGAGGACAGAAACTCGCTAAGCCCGATGGATCATATACTAAAAAACGACCTAAAAGAGCAAATAGACGAGGTACTAGACCAGCTAAACGAGCGCGAAAAAGCCGTCATCAGAATGAGATTTGGCTTACTCGACGACGAGAGCGACCGCACCCTAGAAGAGATCGGCAAAGAGCTAAACGTAACCAGAGAGCGCGTCCGCCAGATCGAAAGCTCTGCTATCAAAAAACTAAAACACCCAAAAGTCGGTAGAAAGCTCAAAAACTACATCGAGGGCTAAATTTAGCTCTCGATACGCCTCGGGCTTGCTCGCTCTATTTTTATACTACTTAAATATTGTTTTTTAAGTTTAAAATAGCCGATAGATCTATCACCGTATTTGACCGAAAAATTTGTGCTTTTTACCCCGTTTTACGCTATTTTATGCGGCTATTTTTAAATCTATGACAGATAAAATTTTTAGAATTTTATCTGAAAGCAAAAATTAGGCAAACTCGCTGCCGTACAAATGCAGCCCCTTAAATCCATATACAAAAATCGCGATAAAAATCGTAAGAATCGGCTAATTCTAGCACTAAATCGCCATAAGCAAAGTAACAAATTTATGCCGTTTTTGGACTTTTGTAGCCTTAAAACAAACCCGCACTACCCGCAATATCGGTAAATTTGCGGATAAGCTACTAAAGCAACTCGTAAAACATTTTGGAAAAAAGCTTGATAAAATCGTATCTACTTAAGGTAAAAAAGGGTCAAATAAATTTAAATTTTAAAAAATGATAAAATTCCGCCCGAAATTTAGGCGGAAAATAAAGCTATTTCGAGCAGCAAGAATCGCAGCAATCAGCCGGATCAGGCCCGTGCGTGATGCGATTTCGCAAATCTCGCCTTATAATCTCGATAGACCAAAACTATAGCGCGTGTCCGACAAACTCAGAAACGTGCTCGTACCAAGGCAGCGTTAAAAGCGGCGGCGTAAGGC
>CAUQMN010000158.1:0-4130 GCA_963518765.1 uncultured Campylobacter sp. | reverse complement strand
CTGTAAAGCTTATCGTCAAACCTGTACTCTTCTCTGATCGTTACGCCAACGACGCGGCCGCTGTCGTCTAGCACGAAGTCGTCAAATTTCGCGCGGCGACGAAGCTCGCAGCCTTTGTCTTTTAGCGCTTCGAATTTTTCAAGCATCGGCTGGATGTAACCTGAACCAGAGTCGTTTGTGGTTAGCATCGAGCGCGCGACGCTGTGTCCGCCGAAGTGCGCGCAGTGATCCATCTTAAACTGCACGCCGTTATCTACGAGGAACTTAAACGCGTCCAAGCCACGATCGGCTAACGTCTCCAAAAGCTCGGGGTGGTTGATACCGAGTCCCGCCTTTAAGCAGTCGTTCATAAACAGCTCTTTGCTGTCTTTGATACCCGTTTTTTCCTGCACGGGGTTCATCGGTACGCTCATACCGCCGCCGTTGATGACGGAGTTGCCGCCGATACGGCCCATTTTTTCCAGGATTAGTACCTTGCTGCCTTTTTGTGCCGCTTTTAAGCCCGCCGCAAGCCCCGCAAAGCCGCTACCGACGATGATGACGTCCCACTCCTCGTCAAATTTGACGTCCTTTGCGTTTAGCGCGATTGCTTGCGCATTTACCGCACCTAGCGCGAGCGCGCCCGCCATACCTAGCTTTAACAAATCGCGCCTTGACATTTGCTCTTGCATACGTCCTCCTTTGGATGAAATATCGTAATAGCATTATAGTTATAATATCGTGAGTTTACTATGAGTTTTATTAAAAATTTGTTCTATTTTATAAATCCCTAAATTTAGGGAAAATTTGAAACATTTTATGATTTTTTCTGATTTTCTTACGAAAATTATTTTAATTTTTTTGATTATTTTTATTTAAAATATAATTTTTATGTAACTTATATTTATTTGCCTTAAATTTTAAAACAGATTTTTTAGCCGAATTTCATTTCAAAACCTCAAATAAATCTAAAATTTAAGCAAACTTCAATGTAATTTTAGATAAATTCGCATTTTTAATTTTCGCAGTTCGGTCCCGTAGCTCAGTTGGTAGAGCACTACCTTGACATGGTAGTGGTCGATGGTTCGAGTCCATTCGGGGCCACCATTTCGCTTCTTTTGATTCAAATTTTGCTTTATCTTTCGCGCCGTAAACTCAAATGCTAAATTTTCGCCAAATTCGTCTGTTAATAGCCCAAAATATATTTATCTTTTAAATTTGTGCAGGTTTTAGGGAGTAAAATTTAATGATTAAAGCGCAAAGGCAACCACTCCTTTGCGCAATTTGGGAGAAAAATGAATCAAAACAGTGCAAAGACGAGATAAATGCATGATTCATTCGATGAAATATTAGCGTTAGTTTTCTTAAAGTATAATAAACTATATTGAGAATATTACCGATTTAACAATATTTAAAATTTAATCAATATATTCTATTATATTCAAAACTCAAATTTGACCGCCGTTTAAACCCAAATCAAATAAAACATTAAGTAAAGCTTAAAAACATTTTAGCTAAAATCAAGCCCAATTCTTTCAGCGTAAGAAAGATGTTTCGATAAAAAGGACGCAAAATGAGCGATATCATCGCATACAAACTGGATGGAAACATAGTCGATACTCAGAGTATCAACGGGCGAGAAAACGCCGCAGAGCCGATTTATTTTGACAACTCCCCCGACGCGCTAAACGTCATCAGACACTCCTGTGCGCACCTCATGGCGCAGGCTATCAAAGAGCTTTATCCGCAAGCTAAATTTTTCGTCGGACCAAACGTCGAGGACGGATTTTATTATGATTTTAAGGTGGACGAGGCCAACAGCAAGCTTAGCGACGAGGATCTAGAGGCGATAGAAGCCAAGATGAAAGAGCTAGCCGAAGCAAAGCTTGACATCGTAAAAGCAAGCTCCACAAAAGCCTATATGATCGATAAATTTAAAGACGACGAGCTAAAACAAGAGGTGCTAAAACGCATCCCCGAGGGCGAAGTCAGCAGCTACAAGCAAGGAAATTTCGAGGATTTGTGCCGCGGACCGCACCTGCCAAATACCAAATTTTTAAGATTTTTTAAACTAACCCGCGTAGCCGGTGCGTATCTTGGCGGCGACGAAACGCGCGAGATGATAAACCGCATTTACGGCACGGCATTTGCCGACAAAGAGAGCCTAAAAGAGCACATCCGCATCATCGAAGAGGCCAAAAAACGCGACCACAGAAAGCTTGGCGTCGAGATGAAGCTGTTTACCTTCGACGAAGAGGTCGGCGGCGGTCTGCCGATCTGGCTGCCAAACGGCGGACGCTTGCGTTCGAAGTTAGAGCAAATTTTATACAAAGCCCACCGCGACCGCGGCTACGAGCCGGTTAGAGGTCCTGAGCTGTTAAAAGCCGACGTGTGGAAAAAGAGCGGCCACTACGCAAACTACAAAGAAAATATGTACTTTACGACAATCGACGAGGCAGAATACGGCATAAAGCCGATGAACTGCGTCGGCCACATCAAGGTCTATCAAAGCGATATCCGCTCGTACCGAGATTTGCCGCTTAAATTTTTCGAATACGGCGTCGTGCATCGCCACGAAAAAAGCGGCGTTTTGCACGGACTTTTCAGGGTGCGCGAATTTGCCCAGGACGACTCGCACATCTTTTGTATGCCGAGCCAAATCAAAGAAAATATCCTAGAAATTTTAAAATTTGCCGGCAAAATAATGGAAAATTTCGGCTTTCATTACGAGATGGAGATTTCGACCAAGCCCGCAAAAGCGATCGGCGGGGACGAAATTTGGGAAACTGCGACCAAAGCGCTAAAAGAAGCGCTTGACGAAAACGGCTTTAAATACGGTATCGACGAGGGCGGCGGCGCATTCTACGGTCCAAAAATCGACATCAAAATCACCGACGCGCTAAAACGAAAATGGCAGTGCGGCACGATCCAGGTCGATTTTAACCTGCCTGAGCGCTTTGATCTGGGCTACATCGACGCAAATAACGAACGCCAGCGCCCCGTCATGCTGCACCGCGCGCTACTGGGAAGCTTTGAGCGATTTATCGGTATCTTGATCGAGCACACCGGCGGCGAGCTACCGTTTTTCGTCGCTCCGACGCAAGTAGTCATCGTGCCGATTAGCGACGCGCACCTAGACTACGCCAAAACCGTCGCCAAAGAGCTTCGTAAAATCGGCGTAGATAGCGAAATCGCGAGCAAAAACGAGAGCCTAAACAAACGTATCCGCACCGCAGAAAAACAGCGCGTGCCGATGATTGCGGTACTTGGCGACAATGAAGTGGCAAATAGCGCCATCGCCCTGCGCGACCGCACGACTAGAGAACAAAAAGATATGAAGCTGGACGAATTTGTAGGGCTGCTAAAATCAAAACTCGCCGAGGTAAGTTTTTGAAACCCCAGCGAAAATCCGCTAAATTTGAGCTAGGCGCGGCTTTATGCTAAGCCTGGCTTTTACCAAAATCTGCAAAAATTGTCACGGCGCAATAAATTTCTACGAAAAATACAATAAAAACACAATATTTTTGGATATAATCAACAAATTTCAACTTAAAGGAAAAAACTAATTGGCTAAAGAAAACGAAGTGTTGCTCAACGAAGATATCAGAGCGAGCGAAGTAAGATGCGTGGGAGACGACGGCACCGCATACGGCGTCATCCCAAGAGTAGAGGCCTTGAAAATCGCCGAGAAAATGGGGCTTGATCTGGTGCTAATCGCGCCTGATGCCAAACCTCCCGTTTGCAAGATAATGGACTACGGCAAATTCCGCTACCAGCAGGAAAAAAAGCAAAAAGAGGCCAAGAAAAAGCAAAAAACGATCGAAGTAAAAGAGATCAAGCTCTCCGTCAAAATCGCTCAAAACGACATCAACTATAAAGTGAAACATGCTCTTGAGTTTCTAGAAGAGGGCAAACACGTCAAATTTCGCGTATTTCTAAAAGGCCGCGAGATGAGCAACCCGGAAGCCGGCGTCGCGATGCTACAAAAAGTCTGGGAGATGGTCAAAGATGTCTCCGACCGCGATAAAGAGCCGCTACTAGAAGGCCGCTACGTCAATATGCTAGTAACGCCCAAAAGATGAGAAAAATTTGTCTCGTTTGCGCGCTGGCTCTAGCTCTAGCCGGAGCCGAGTGTAGCCCGTATCTAAGAC
>CAUQMN010000157.1:0-4154 GCA_963518765.1 uncultured Campylobacter sp. | reverse complement strand
CCGATCGCGCCTAGGACGTTGCTTAGGCGGTAGTTGTAGCCGTAGTCTTTGTGCTCGTAGTGTAAAAACGGCTCTCTAGCTTGGGTGCTATAAAATCTCGCCTTCTCGACAAGCTCTTTCTCGCCCACTAGCATGCCGCCGCCGCTTGTAGTGATGATTTTGTTACCGTTAAAGCTATATGCGCCTAGCCGTCCGAACGTACCCAGCGCTTTGCCGTTCAAAAAGCCGCCCAGCGCCTCGGCCGCGTCCTCGACGACGGCGATATTTTCCCGCTCGCAGATCTCGCAGATCTCTTTCATCTTGGCCGCCTGACCGTAGAGATGCGTTACGACAAGCGCTTTTGGCTTTTTAGGAGAATTTGCGATCGTCTTTTTTAGTAGCTTGGGGCTTAGGTTCCAGCTTTCGTCGCTATCTACGAAAACGGGCGTAGCGCCTTGATAAAGTATCGGACTAACGGACGCCATAAAGGTAAACGTAGAGGCTAGCACCACGTCGCCCGCGCCGATACCAAGCACCCTTAGCGCCAAGTGGATCGCCGACGTGCCGGAATTTAGCGCCAAAGCATCGGGCGCGCCAGCGTAGCTTGAGACGCTCGCTTCAAATTTATTCACGTATTCGCCAAGCGGCGCGATGTAGTTGCTCTTAAAAACCTCGTTTATGTACTCTTGCTCTTTGCCGCTCATGTGCGGCGGACTTAGGAAAATTCTTTGCATTTTTTTACCTTTTTAAATTTGAGGCAAATTCTAGCATTTAAAATTTAATTTATTTTTATAAAAGACTATTTAGAATTGTTTTTTGAAGATATATCGGCTTCTATTAGCTCGCTAAAAGTCTGCAGCTCTTCGTAGGTTTGCTTGCTTTTCTCTATCAGTTCATCAAATTTAAAGCCAAGCATAACTATGCGATATAAATTCGGCTTATTTTTACGCCAATTATATAAAGTGGCGGCATCAATATCAAGATAATACGCCATATCTCGCTTGGTTCGCTTTTGCACTGATTTATCCTGTTTTTAAAAATATAAGATTGTATAAATTTTTTTCTGATAAAAAAACTATTGAATTATTTTATGTTTTTATGATTTTTAATTGAATATTTCAATGTTATTTAAGAATAATAGTTTTATAATTCAATTTGTATTTTAAACAAATTACCAAAGGAAGAAAAATGCAAGATGAAAATGCAAAAGTAGGCTGGTGGACTCCAACATATACGATAATTGTCATACTCTATGGTTTGTACAGGCAATTTATAATACCAGATGAGCTTTACAATAATACTATGTACATATGGGCTGGTGCGATAGCTTGGCCGCTTATTCTGCTTGGCAATATTATTAATTTTGTTTTCCAGACAGATTTATTTTCCGAATACGAAATTATAAGGGCTATTTTTGGTAAATAAAACTATTTTTTGCATATTTATTTCTTTGGTTGCTTTTGGGTGTTCAAACAAAGAAAGCACTATTCAGGACGAATTTTACAAACTTTGTATGCTAGAACACAATAAGCTTCCTGCCTTTAAGCGAGCCTGTAATTGCTTGGCCGATAAAAAGGTAAAAACACTGAGTAAGCAACAAATTAAAGAGCTTTTATCAAAAGACAGAGATGATATAAAGCCTATTATTAGGACGATATTTTTAGAAAAGAACATCTTGCAGCAAGATGAAATTAATTGTTTATCAAAGGCCGTATTATGAAAGAAAACACAGCAATGATGGCAACGTTAGCTGTCATTTTAAGTATATGTTTTGGAATTTACGTTGTATTTTTTAGCGATAAAGCTAAAATGGAGAAGGAAATTTCGCAAGCGTGCAAATCTATAACACGCGAAATTAACGAAGAAAAAAACTTTAATCATGATGGCTTTTGCAAATGTATCGTAAAAAAAGCAATGCAGAGAATAGATTTAAAGACTGCCGCTTACATAAAACAAAAAGGGCTACATTACAGCCTAAGTGACTTTATAGATGAAAATGAGGCATATCAATGCAAACAAGAAGTGCAAGAAAATTAAGTTCTGCACTGCTTATATCTCTTTATTCTTTAGGCTGTAGCGATATAAGACAAAATTTTACAGAAGAGATGACACAAGGATGCCTCTATACAGCACAAATACCAAATGCTAGAGCAGTTTGTGAGTGCATATCTTCTTATGTTGCAGATAAATTCTCGGATGAAGAACTTGAAGTGATAATGAGCAAAAGCCAGTCAAGCATGACTCTTAATTTAAGGAATAAGGTGTCAAAATATACCGACTGGCAAAGTCCAAGCATGTCTTCACAAATACAAAAATGCAAAGAGCTAGGTAAGTAAAATTTGGCTCAAATTTCGCCTAACTTTAGCAGGATTACCGTAGGCGACGCTACCGTCTGCGATATCTCTTACGACTACGCTGCCCGCTCCTATGACGCAGTTTGCGCCGATTTTTATGCATTGGATGACGCAAGCGCCGATACCCACGTGCGTATTTGCGCCCACGATTACGCCGCCTGCTAGCGCCGCGTTTGGGCTCACGTGTGCGAAGGCTCCGATCTCGCAGTCATGCTCTATGATCGAGCCCGTGTTTATTATCGCGCCCTCGCCTATTACTGCGCGCGCGTTTATGACGGCATTTGGCATCACGACCGCGCCCTCGCCTATTTGCGTGCTAGCGCTTACTATCGCGCTTGGATGGATCAAATTTACTACGCCAAAGCCCGCGTTTTTTACTCTTTCTTGCAGGATGCGTCTGATTTTATTATCTCCGATAGCAACGATCACGTCCGCTTTTTCTAAGCTCGGGTCAAATTTGAGCACGTTTTTGCCGTCAAATTTAGCGTCGTCCAAAAACACTATCTCGCCGTATCCGCACGCTCTAGCCACGTCCGCGACGACGATTCCGTGTCCGCTAAAGCCGTAAACGTAAATTTTAGTTGCGGCCATTAAATTTCTCCGTCGTAGCCATACCCTCTTTACTCACGCCGCTTCGTTTTAAGACCTTTTGCACCGTTAAAATCGCGATTTTAACGTCCAGCGCAAAGCTAAGCTCGCGGACGTACCTAGCGTCAAATTTAAACTTCTCAGCCCAGCTGATCGCGTTGCGGCCGTTTACCTGCGCTAGACCCGTGATGCCGGGCCTCACATCGTGGCGAGTCGCCTGCTCGGCGTCGTAAAGAGGCAGGTACTCAACCAAAAGCGGACGCGGCCCGATGAAGCTCATATCGCCTTTTAGCACGTTAAAAAGCTGCGGCAGCTCATCAAGGCTGAGGCTTCGTATAGTCTTACCGATACCGTTTAGGCGCATCTCGTCGGGTAGCAGCTCGCCGTCCGCGCCGCGCTCGTCGCTCATCGTTTTAAATTTGTAAATTTTAAAAATTTTAGCGTGCAAGCCCGGGCGCGCCTGCGTAAAAATGACGTCCTTGCTAACCTTAAAATAGATCAAAACCGCGACGACCGCCATAATCGGCAGCGTCAAAACTATGAGAAAAATCGCGCCGCAAATATCCAGTAATCTCTTAAAAAACGCCCTATACATCGATAAATTTCCTATAAATTTCTATATATTTTTTCGCGACCGCCCGCTCGTCAAACTCGCGCACCGCAAGCTCCCGCCCGTTTCGCCCCATCTGTGCGGCCAAATTTTCGTCGTTTAGTAAAATTTCTATCTTTGCGGCTAGATCGGCTGAGTTTTTCGCCTCGCAAAGCAGGCCGTTAAAGCCGTTCGTCACGGCCTCGTTGCAGCCGGCCACGTCGCTAGCCACGACTGCTCTGCCCATACTCATCGCTTCTAAAACCGTGCGCGGGAAGCCCTCTTTGTAGCTTGGAAGCGCAAGCAAATAGCTAGCCTTTAAAAGCTCAGGCACGTCGTCTCTAGCGCCCAGATACCGCACGGCGCCGCCCGTTAGAAACTTCGCGTCGGCAGTACTTTTGTTTCCTTCAAACCCTTCGCCCGCAAAGACGAACGCGCAGTCATCGCGCCCGCGCAAAAGTTCGGCCGCCTCGTAAAACTCGCGCACGCCCTTGTGCCACATCGCGCGCGCTATCATCAGCACGATTTTTTTGCCGCGCAGATCTTCGCCCAAATTTGCGACCGGCACGCTGTTTTCGTCAAATTTGAGCGTATCCACGCCCACGCTTCTTATCTTAAAAATTTTCTCTTCGGCAATCAGCCCG
>CAUQMN010000156.1:0-4167 GCA_963518765.1 uncultured Campylobacter sp. | reverse complement strand
GCTTGATGCCTTCAGGCGTATCCACGAAACTTAAGTTTTTATTCGCCCGTATCGGAGCGTCGCCGTTTAGCTCAAAACCGCTAACCGCGTAAAATTCGCACTCTTTTACGATGCTAATCGTCTTTAAAACGACATAGGCGACTTTTACGCCCATAAAGCTTCCCGGGCCGTTTGCGTAGATGATTTTTCGTAGATTAAATTTGCCGCCGTTTAAAATCTTGTCCATTATTTTTACTAGAGAGACGTCGGATTTTTCTTCGCTAGAAATTTGCTCTATAAGCTCGCCGTTTTCGTCATAAATGCCGACGATTAGCGGCGAGCTAAGAGCGATAACTAAAATTTGGATATTTTTTATGCAAATACCTTTTGGTACTCGCGCGCGAAATCGCCTTTTAGTGTGACGATTTCGTAGTTTTTATCGTCGCTTAGGATGGCTAGCGTTAGCTCGTGGTTTAGCTCGTGGCTACCCGCAAAGCTAGTATAATCAGCCATCAAAGGCGCGCCCATCAGACTTAGATCGCCGATTGCGTCTAAAATTTTATGGCGAACGAATTCGTTTTCAAAGCGCAGACCTTCAGGATTTAAAATTTTATTATCGTCGATAACCACGGCGTTATCTAGGCTACCGCCGAGGGCTAAATTTTGCGCTCTTAGCATCTGCACGTCTTTTAAAAATCCAAACGTCCTTGCACGCGCGATCTCCTCGATGTAGGCTTGTTTGCTAAACTCGAACACGTAGTTTTGCTCGCCGATTATCGGGTGTGCAAATTTGATAGTAAAGTCGAATTTTGGATTATTTGACGGCGTCACTCTGGCAAATTTTCCGTTTTTGTTTACTTCTACCGGGCGTTTGATTACGATTACTTTTTTGTCTGCGTCAAGCTCCGCCGTGCCGGCTTCATCGAGCATCATGCAGTAGCTTATTGCCGAGCCGTCCATAACGGGAACTTCGTTGGCGTCTAGGACGATACGGATGTTGTCGATGCCGTAGCCGTTTATCGCGCTTAGCAGATGCTCGATCGTCGAGATGTAGCCCTCTTTGCCGCCGATTACGGTAGCCATTTGAGTGTTTATCACGTTTTTCGGCTCTGCCTTAAAGCTCACTCCGAGGTCTTTTCTATAAAATATTATTCCCGAATTTGCCCCGAGCGGTTCAAGCGTGATTTTTATCGGCTCGCCCTTGTGAAGCCCGATACCTACGCCTTCTACGGTTGATTTTATGGTTGTTTGTTTCAAATTTTCGCCCTTATTTTTCTTATTCCTGCCATTATACAACAAATTTGCAACAAAACGGTAAATTTATTCGACCATTTTTTTAGCCGCGTTCAAAACGCCGGTTACGTTATCCTTCATCCAGCCGTTATCCATCCACTCTTCGGGGCGCACTTCTACGCCTTGCACTAGCATGCCAAAGTGCAAGTGATCGCCCATCGCTAGGCCGGTAACTCCGGTGTTTGCGATGACGTCACCGGCCTTGACGGAGTCGCCGGCCTTGATATTTAGCGAGCTGCAGTGTCCGTAGAGCGAAAAAAGGCCAAATCCGTGATTTATCAGGACGTTGCGCCCATAGATGCCGTTTTCTGCGGCAAATTCGACCGTACCGTCGTTGCTAGCGACGATGTCGGCTCTTTGCGTCGAGGCTAGGTCGATACCCATGTGCCAGCTTTCGCTCACGTCTTTATCTTCAAAGGTATAGTATCTGTGGTCGCCGAAGCTCGCCACCGCTTTGCCGTTTTTTAGCGGGTAAAATTTATTTACGCTAAAATTTTCCGCCGCGTCTATCTGGACTTTTGCGGCGATTTGTGAGATTATTTTCTCGTTTGACTCACGTAGATTTTCATTTACGAATTTCATTTTTTCCAGATTGCTCATCGCGTCGTAATTTTTGGCGTATTGCTGCGCTAGCTCGGGGATTTTTTCGTTTAGAAATCTACTTTGGCCGTCTAGTTTTATCTTTGAGATGCGGTATTTTTTGTCTTGGTAGAAAAATCTTATCTTGCTTTTTGTGATATTTCCCGCCGCATCAAGCGCTACGACGTCGGCGCTAAACGAGCCTTGCTGCGCAGGCCATGCCACTAGCGAGGCGTAGTAGCCGTCTTTTACGAATTTGCTCGGGATAAATTTTTTACCGTAATTCGTCTCGATATAGACCTCTTTTAGCATCTCGTCGGTGGCCTTAAACACGACCGTCGCACTACCGCCTTTTGTTATGGCGTATGAGTGGTTTAAGATGTTTACGTCGGGTTTTTTGTTATCGACGGTGATTTTGACCTCTTTTTTTTGCGTGTTGCCGAAGAAAAATCCCCATTTGCTAGTATCCGTGGCCTCGATTACGATGTTGTAGATGTCTTTTTGCGCGCCGAATCCCGTTTTCGGAAAGGTCAAATTTAAATCGACGATTTCAGACGGCGCTTCAAATTTTTGAGTTAGTAAATTTACGCTGCCTTTTTCGTCTACGAGCGAAATTTTAACCGATTTCACGCCGCCTTCGTCTGTTATTTTGATCGGCAGAGGCGAGGTTAGGTTCCAGTAAATTTGATCTGAGATAGCGATGCTCGGCGCTTCGCGCTCAAATGTTTTTGAAGTAAATAAAAAAGCTATCGCCGCAACTAAAAGCAAAATAATAACGCCGAAAAATATCAAATTCCCATTGCCGCGTCTTCTCATAAAATCTCCTAAATCTTAAAGACGCCGATTGTACTAAAAAGCGATAAATTTAAGGTAAATTTGCGCCTGAATTTATAAAATTTCGCGTATTTTTCTAGCTTCGCTCATCCATTCTCGTAGCTCGTCCCACTTCTCGTTTTTTATTAAATTTTCGCATTCGTCAAGTTCTTTTTTGAAAAGGTCTATCGAATTTATCAAATTTTGCTTGTTTTGTTTAAAGATATCCGTCCACATCACGGGCGAGCTTTTGGCGATCCTGATCATACCGTTAAATCCCGTGCCGCTTAGCGCGATGATATTTTTTTTGTTTTCCTTTTTTAGTACGCTGCTAGCTAGCGAAAAGCTGATGGCGTGCGGCAGGTGAGAGATGACGCTGGCGTGATGGTCGTGCTCCGCCGCACTCATGAAAATAATCTTCATGCCCAGGTGCGAAAAGAGCTCGACCGATCGCTTGACGTGCATCTCGCCGCTTTCTTTAAAGTCGCAGATGGCTACGACCGCGTCTTTAAAGAGTCCAGAAAACGCGGCGGTCGGACCGGAGTACTCCGTGCCCGCCATCGGGTGAGCGGGGATGAAATTTTGCCTGATGCTTTCAGGCACGGCTTCGATTATTTTTTGCTTGGTGCTTCCTAGATCTACAATGGTCGTATTTTCGCCGATACCTTCAAATTCTTTGACGATTTTGATGATGGCTTCTACGGGGATGGCTAGAAATATCATGTCGCACTTTTGCTTCATCTGCTCAAGCGTCAAAATTTCATGCACGAGACCGAGCTCAATCGCCTGCTCTTCGTGCTCTTTGTTTAGATCCATGCCGCTAACGCAGCTGATTAGTTTTTCGTTTTTTAGGCTAAGACCTAGCGAGCCGCCGATGAGTCCTAGGCCTACGATACCGATTTTCATAAATTCGCCTTTTAAATTTATATTGTTTAAAAATAAAATGTGCTATTATACAGCCTTATCATCACTTTTAGGTTAAATAAATGAAAAAAAGCGTTTTTCTACTACTTCTGGGTGCCGTTTTGGCAAATGCCCAGCAGATAACTTCCATAAATTTTAAAGGTCTTGTGCATCTGTCTCCCGAAACGGCAAAGGAGATAATGGGGCTAAAAGTCGGCGACGAGCTAAGCGGCGATAGTACGGATAGGGCGATCGCAAAGCTCTTTAGGCAGGGTTATTTCGACGATATCTATATCGAAAACGAGGGCGGCGACGTGACCGTAACGGTAAAAGAAAAGCCTAGCATCGCTCGTATCGATATCAAAGGCGTAGTGACTAACGACAAAACCGCTATCGACGGGCTAATCAACATCAAACAAGGCAATATGTACGACGAGCTAGCCATCGAGCGCGCGAAAGAGCGCATCAGGCAGTACTACGAGTCAAAAGGATACTTCGACACGATCGTAGACGTAACAAAAGAGCCGGTAGCGGGCAATGAAAGCAGCCTTTTTGTCACGATGAACATAAATCGCGGCGAAAATATCATAATAGAAAATG
>CAUQMN010000155.1:0-4187 GCA_963518765.1 uncultured Campylobacter sp. | reverse complement strand
CCGCAAAGTGCTGCTATAGCCGGTCTACGCAAGGCGTGTAAATTCGTATAAATCCATCTAGTCGCTAGCTAGCATTAGGCGTAGTAACGCCTCTATATCGCCGCTGCAAGGAGTTATCCCGTAGTTTAGCAGCTTTGCCGTATCGCAGACGAGTAGGGCGGGGTCGTTTGTCCTGATAAATTTGACATCGCTTCGCACGGCGATATCGCGCCCGCTTAAGCGGCGTAAAATTTGTAAAATTTGCTCGATGCTATAAGCCTTGCCCGAGCCGATATTAAAGATTTCGCCGTTAGCTTCTAGCTCTAGTAGTTGCGCATATATCCGCACGACGTCGTTTATGTCGTTGTACTCGCGTTTTGGCGTTAAATTTCCGAGCTTTATTACGGAAGCTTCGTCTTTAAAATGTCGCACGATTTTTGGAATTAGGAAATTTTCGCTCTGCCCCGCGCCCGTATAGTTAAAAGGACGCGCGATGATAAAAGGAAGCCCGCTTCTAGCGATTTGCTCTTCCATATAAATTTTACTTTGGGCATAGACGCTTTGCGGATTTAGCGCGGAGTTTTCGCTCATAGGCGCGTCGCCTCCGCCGTAGACGCTAGCCGAGCTTGCAAAGATCGCCTTTTTAAATTTAACGGTGCTTAGAGCTTCTAACAAATTTAGCGTGCCGATTTCGTTTGCGTTTTTTATCTCGGCGGGATCAGCCATAGCAAACGAAACTGCGGCTAGGTGAATGATGTAGTCGAATTTAACTCTAAAGGCGGCTTTTATGCTATCTTTGTCAAGCAGATCAAAGCGCTCGTGATGCGGCGCGCTAGGGCTTAAGGCCCCGCCTGATACCTCGTAGCCGAGCGCACAAAGGTATTGCTCCAGATAGCGACCCGTAAATCCCTCGATCCCCGTAATAAAAACGCGCTTAGAACTCAAATCCCGCCTCGATGCGTCTTAGATCGGCTTTTATCATCATATCGCAGAGCCCTTTTAGATCGGTCTTTGCGCTCCAACCGAGCTTTTGCTTGGCCTTTGAGGCGTCGCCTATTAGCAGATCGACCTCGGCTGGTCTAAAAAATGCCGGATTTATCTTTACTATTACGTCGCCTTTATCGTTTAGTCCGACTTCGTTTATGCCTTCGCCCTCGAATTTTATCCCGATATCTAGCGCTTCAAAGCTAAGCTTCACAAAATCCCTAACCGTGGTCGTTACTCCGGTGGCTAGTACGAAAGTATCGGGAGCCTTGGCTTGTAGCATCGCGTGCATACCTTCGACGTATTCTTTGGCATAGCCCCAGTCGCGCTTTGCGTCTAGGTTGCCTAGCTCCAAAGTTTTAGCCTTTTTCAGAGCGATTTTTGCGGCCGTATTCGTGATTTTTCTCGTGACGAACTCAAGCCCTCTTAGCGGACTTTCGTGATTAAATAAAATGCCGCTTGAAGCGAAAATATCATAGCTTTCTTGATAGTTTACGGTTATAAAATGCGCATAAAGCTTTGCCACTCCGTACGGCGAACGCGGATAAAACGGCGTGGTTTCGTTTTGCGGGACGGCTTGGACTTTGCCGAACATCTCAGATGTGCTGGCTTGATAAAATTTGATGCTTTTATCAACCGTCTTTATCGCCTCTAGTATGTTTAGCGCGCCGATACCCGTAGCGTTTGCGGTGTGAAACGGCTCTTTAAAACTAACGCCCACGAAGCTTTGAGCGGCTAGGTTGTAAATTTCCTCGGGTCTTATTTCATTAACGACGCTTAGGATGTTAAACGGGTCGGTTAGCTCAAACTCTACTAGATGAAAATTTGGCTCGTTTAAAATGCCTAGCTCGTTTAATCGCCAAAAATTCGGGCTCACCGCTCGCCTGTATCCGCCGTAGACTTCGTATCCTAGGTCGATCAGATATCTAGCCAGGTATGCGCCGTCTTGACCTCCGACGCCCGTGATTATCGCTTTTTTCATTATTATTCTCCGTTTTTTAAATGTCGCATAAAATTTTTATCCGTCGCTACGGCTCTAAATATCCGCAGGTAAAGCCCCGCGATGCTGCTCCAGCTGTTTTGGCTTAGCCATTTTGCGCGCTCGTCATAAATTTTAGCGTCTATTTCGCTATTTTTTACTTTTTCTAGTTGCTCTAAAATGTGCCAATCGTTAAATCCGTCCGTTTTTATCGTGACGTTTTTCATCTCGCTAAAGATTCTTGACGGCGTTACTATAACGTTTTTGCACACGCTTAGCGCTATCCTGGCCGCCCCGCTGGCTCCCTCATCGGTTTGCCCGTAAGGCAGCACGATGACATCGCAGTCGCTTAGCTTTTTATTTACCTCCTCTATCGGCAAAAACTCGGTGTTCCACTCCACTTTTTCATCCAAATTTAGCTTTTCGCAAAGCTTACGGCATCTTTGTAGTTCCATCTCGCTATCTGCGTTTGCGATGGGGCTAATGATAATTAGCTTCGCGTCCGTATTTTGGCTAAATTTGGCAAAGGCTTGCAGCAGTACGGGTAAATTTTTATGCGCAAAAAGCAGTCCGAAAAATCCTATCCTAAATTTGCCGTCCGTTTCCTTACGTTTGTTTTGCTCGGGCGCCAAATTTTGCGTTCCGTGCGGCACTAGCGTGACGTTATCGGCAAGCCCGAGTAGTCTAAGCGTATTTAGATCGTCGATGCTGTGGACGAAAACTCGGTCGAATTCGTAAAGCGTATCGTGCCAGTTTTGCTGAGTTTGGCGTGGGTAGTTTAGGATTTGCTTCGTGGCGTGAAGCGTGATGAAGCAAATTTTGCCCTGCGATTTTAGCGCGGCGACGTCTGATTTGAGCTTTTCGTCTATCTCAAAAAAGGTAAAATGATGTTGCAGCCAGATTATATTTGCATCCGTCTCAAGCCCCGATAGTAGTTTTTCTCGCTCTATTTCATGGACTTTTACGCCGTTTTCTTGGGCTAGATTAGGCTCCTTGGTACGCTTTTGCTCGCTCCAAGTGTAAATTTCTAAATTTGCGCCCGCCCGCGCAAGCTCGTCCGTTAGGTATTTTGAGTACTCTGCTATGCCGCAAACGGCGTTATACGTCGAAAAATAGGCGATTTTTAGCTCGCTTGGCTCATTTTTAAAGGATTTTAGATGCGAGATGCTTGAGATGAAATTTAGCGCGTTTTTCTCGCCGAACATCATTTCATCGACTTTGTGTTTTAGAGGCTCTATGTTTGGCGCGCGGTTTTGTAAAATTTGCTCAGATACTTTGATAATCTTTTCGCCCAGATCCTTTACGCTAGGCTCCGCCCAAAACGAATAATTTAGATTAAAGTGCGTAACCGCGGGCGCAAATTTATACCCGATAAACTCGCAACTACCGTCCAAAAACTCGCACTGGCCGCTATAGTCGGTGGAGATAACGGGCTTTTCGTAATGTACGCCTTCGATTGCGGGCATATTTAGCCCCTCGCCGCGCGTCGGTAGCACGACGATATCGCACTGCTCGTAGAGATTTGCCACGTCAAGCGCGGTTAGATCTTCGTTTAGTATGACGCGTATTTTGCTTCGGTATTTTTTATCGACTAGAAGCTCGATTTGCTCGGTTACGCTATTGTGCGGGTTAGGGAAGCTTTTTATCGTTAGGCTTAGCTCAAATTTAGCTTTTTTGCAAGCTTCGTTAAAGGCTCGCAGTAGCACGTCGGCCCCCTTTCTAGGTAGGCACGACGAGATGTGAAAGAGCTTTATCTCGCGCTTTTGTTCGCTATTTTCTTGCAAAACGCTTGGCTCGGGCGGCATTTTTAGCGGGATGTCGGCTACTTTTACGGGCGTATAGCAGCCGTTATCTATTAGGATTTTTTTGATAAAAAACGTCGAAACCAAAATGCCTTTATACTTGGAGTTTAAAATTTCTATCGTTCGCGGCGGGATGCGCGACTCCTCCCAGAAAAATACCGCAATCTCAAAGCCGTAGCCCTCGCGCACGTCTTCGATTAGCGGGTAGTGGTGGTAGATCGCGACCTTGTCGTCGCTTCTTTTTGGGTGCGCGTTTTTATCGGGTACTATGCTTCTTAGCGTTTCGTATTCGTCTTTGGTTATCGCGATGTCTTCGATTTTATCGAAATAGTTCTCGTGGTAGCAGATAACAAAGACGTTTTTTACCTTACCGAGCAGCCTAAATACGATGTTTCTGTTTATTGCGGCCAAACTATAGTGTCCGCTGATGCTGCCGATGACGG
>CAUQMN010000154.1:0-4199 GCA_963518765.1 uncultured Campylobacter sp. | reverse complement strand
TCATCTACGCCTAAAACAGGTGATGCATACAAACTAAACGGACTTAGCGAGATAAAAGTCGTTCCTCGTAAAAAAGTATGGCTTGGGGTGATAAACCTAGACGACAATAAAAAACGCTCGCTAAATGCTTCAAATCCGGTCACTATCGAGATAGGTAAAAAGCAGCTCGTCGTTACCGGACACGGCGAGGTAAATTTAGAAATTGGTGAGCAAAATATCAAATTTAGCGGCGATAATCCAAAGCGCTTTTTGGTAGAAAAAGATAAAGTAACCCCGCTTTCATTTGATGAATTCGTAGCGCTTAACAAAGGCAAATCGTGGTAAAAAAGCTCCAACTTTTAGCCCTTAGCGCGGTCTTTTGTTTTGCGGGCAGCGTGGCGGATATAGCAGGCGGATTGCTCGGTCAAAATAGCGCAAAATCGACCCAGCTCTTTGGCGACGGCTCGGCGTATCTAAACGCAAACGGCAAACCAGACATCGCCAAAATTTCAAACGTCCTAAAATCAAATTCGCTCCTGCGCCTATCCTACAAGCAAAACGTAAAAGTAAATATCAAATTTATCTCGCGTCAAAACAACCCTTTGCTTCTTATAAAAATTGCCAAAGACGCCCTAAACGGACTAGGCTATAACGACATCTTAACTAGCGAATTTTCTAATGCCGGCGGTGCTACTTGGGGAGTAACCGTAGATACTAAATTTATCCCTGATCCAGGCTCACTATACTCTGCCTTTAAAGAAAGCGGCACCGAAATAACAGATATAAACAGAGCCGGCGAGCTATCCTACGAATACGTCATCGACGCGTCAAATTCGTCGATCAATCAAACCCCGGTACCATTTTCGCAGCAGGTTCAGCTCTCAAAGCCGCTTGAGCCCTATCTCATCGACGTTAGCGGCGCAAAAGTCGCCGCCATAGGCGCAGACGGAGAGGATCGCTGGTCGGCGATCGTGAGAATTTTGGATAAAAATTTAAATTTACTCGAGGAAAAACGAAGCGACAAGGCTATAAATAGCCTAAAGGTTTCCTTTCCGCAAAATGCAAAATACCTGATGATCGACGATGCGGTCAGTCTAGAAAATATCAAACGAGGGCTCAAAATCTACCTAGAATAAGGAAAAAATTTATGTTTGACGAGATTAGATTTAATACGATTGAAAGGCTTCCAAACTACGTATTTGCCGAGGTAAACGCCATAAAAATGGCCGCGCGCCGAGCGGGCGAAGATATCATCGACTTTTCGATGGGAAATCCGGAAGGCCGCACGCCTCAGCACATCGTCGATAAGCTCTGCGAAAGCGCGCAAAAAGACAAAACTCATGGCTACTCGGCAAGTGCGGGTATCTACAAACTCCGTCTAGCTATCTGCAACTGGTATAAGCGCAAATACGGCGTAAATTTAGACCCCGATACCGAGGCCGTCGCCGTTATGGGCAGCAAAGAGGGCTTCGTACATCTAGCCCAAGCGATAGTAAATCCGGGCGACGTCGCCGTAGTGCCCGATCCCGCATACCCGATCCACACGCAGGCGTTTTTATTCGCCGGCGGTAGCGTGGCAAAGATGCCGCTAAAATACAATGATAAATTCGAGCTTGACGAAAATAAATTTTTCGAAGACCTGCTTCACACTATCCGCTCAAGCTCGCCGAAACCTAAATACGTCGTCGTAAATTTCCCGCACAATCCAACTACCGTAACCGTGCAAAAGAGCTTCTACGAGCGGCTAGTGGCGATGAGTAAACAAGAGCGCTTTTACGTGATCTCGGATATCGCTTACGCAGACCTTACTTTTGACGGCTACAAGACGCCGAGTATCTTTGAGGTAGAAGGCGCAAAAGACGTCGCCGTCGAGTGCTATACGCTATCAAAAAGCTACAATATGGCGGGCTGGCGCGTCGGATTTTTATGCGGAAACAAGCGCCTTTGCGCCGCTCTTAAAAAGATAAAATCATGGGTTGATTACGGTATGTTTACCCCGATCCAAGTCTCAGCAACCGTCGCGCTAGACGGCGATCAAAGCTGCGTCGAGGATATCCGTCAAATTTACGAAAAACGCCGCGACGTGATGCTAGAAGCCTTTGCAAGTGCCGGCTGGCAGATGCATAAGCCAAGCGCCAGTATGTTTATCTGGGCGAAAATCCCGCCGCAAGTCGGAAACATCGGCAGCCTCGAGTTTTCCAAACAACTGCTTACCAAAGCTAGCGTTGCGGTAAGCCCGGGTATCGGCTTTGGCGAGGGCGGCAACGACTACGTGCGCCTTGCTCTCATAGAGAATGAAAATCGCATCCGCCAAGCGGCGCGAAACGTCAAAAAATATCTGAAAGAATTTGCATGAATATAGCCATTTTAGGCGTCGGCACGGTCGGAGAAGCCGTAGCTAAAATTTTACTCCAAAACAAAAAACTAATCACAGCAAGATGCGGCGAAGAGATAGTTCCTGTTATCGGCGTCGTTAGAAATTTAAATAAAAAAAGAGACGTCGCCATCCCTCTTACGGACGATATAGATAGCGTCCTAGAGCGCGACGATATCGACGTTTTCGTCGAGCTTATGGGCGGCGTAGAGGAGCCCTTTAGGATCGTTAGCAAAATTTTAGAGCGCAAAAAAGCCGTCGTAACCGCAAACAAAGCGCTACTAGCCTATCACCGCTACGCCTTGCAAAATTTGGCGCAAAACACGCCCTTTGGCTTTGAGGCTAGCGTCGCGGGCGGCATACCTATCATCAGAGCCCTTCGCGAGGGCCTTAGCGCCAACCATATCCTAAGCATCAACGGGATTTTAAACGGCACGAGCAACTATATCTTAACCTCGATGATGAGCAAGGGATCAAATTTCGCGGACGCGCTAAAAAAAGCCCAGGAGCTAGGCTACGCCGAGGCAGATCCGACATTTGACGTCGGAGGCTTTGACGCGGCGCATAAGCTACTGATCCTAGCCAGCATCGCATACGGCGTACACGGCAACCCCGAAGACATCCTGATAGAAGGCATCGAAGGCATCACGCCCGAGGACATCTTTTTTGCCAACGACTTTGAGTACGTCATCAAGCTACTAGCCATCGCCAAAAAAACCGGCGACAAGGTCGAACTGCGCGTGCATCCGGCGCTAGTACCCAAAGATAAAATGATAGCCAAAACAGACGGCGTGACAAATGCCGTGAGCGTAGTGGGCGACGCAGTCGGCGAGACGATGTTTTACGGTCCGGGTGCTGGCGGTTTCGCGACGGCAAGTTCGGTCATTAGCGACCTGATCGACATCGCTAGAGACGGTAAATCCCCGATGCTAGGCTACAAGGCGCCGTTTGAGCTAAACGCGCTTGAGCTTTTAGATCCGAGCGAAATTTGCACGAAGTATTATTTTAGGCTTAGAGTCGAGGACAAAGTCGGCGTACTGGCTAAAATCACGAATTTAATGAGCGAAAATAACCTCTCTATCGATAGCCTGCTGCAAAAACCAAAGGACGAAAGTCCGTATGCGACGCTATTTTTTACGACGCACACGAGCGTAGAAAAGGACGTGAGACGCACTATGGAAATTTTGCAAGAGCAAGAGTTTGTAAAAGAAAAGCCTTTTATGATGAGGATAGAAGAGTAAAATTTGGGGCTTAGGGCGTATCTTTTCGGTAAAAGCTCGGAGGATTTGGCTTGCGATTTTTTGCTAAAAAACGGCTGCGAGATACTCGCTAGAAATTTTAGCTCCAAATTCGGCGAGATCGACGTCATCGCTAAAAAAGACGGCGTTTTGCGCTTCGTTGAAATCAAAGCTACGCAGGGCGACTACGAGGCGGAGTACCGTCTCACGCCCGCTAAATTTAATAAAATTTTAAAAACTATCGACTTTTATCTGCTACAAAACAGTGCAAATGCCGATTTTCAGGTCGATTTGATCACGATAAAAAAGGGCGAGATAAAGTGGATAGAAAATATTAGTTTGTAAAAATTCTTATTTAGCTAAAATTTAAATACTTTCGTGTATAATTACAACTATCTTTAAAAAGGAGAATAAAATGGGAAAATACGTAGAACTAACGACTGCGAATTTCGACGTCGCTAAAGAGGGCGTCGCGCTAGTAGATTTTTGGGCGCCTTGGTGCGGACCTTGCCGTATGCTTGCTCCGGTCATCGACGAGCTAGCCGAGGAGTTTGAGGGCAAAGCTAAAATTTGCAAAGTAAACACCGACGAAGTGCAAGATCTAGCCG
>CAUQMN010000153.1:0-4239 GCA_963518765.1 uncultured Campylobacter sp. | reverse complement strand
GCTTATAGTAGCTTCCGTGGTTAAGAGCAAGCTCGCCACGCTAACCGCATTTTGAAGAGCCACGCGCTCAACCTTGACTGGGTCGATGATACCGGCTTTAAACATATCCACGTACTCGCCCGTAGCTGCATTAAATCCGTAGTTGTCGTCTTTGCTAACGCTTACGGAGTTTGCTACTACGCCAGCATCAAAGCCCGCGTTTTCAGCGATCTGGCGTAGCGGAGCGGTTAGCGCGCGTCTTACGATATCTGCGCCGATAGCTTCGTCGCCGCTTAGTTTTAGATCTACTTTTGCGCTTGCCTTGATAAACGCAGCGCCGCCGCCTATCACGATGCCTTCCTCTACGGCCGCTTTAGTCGCGCTTAGAGCGTCATCCACGCGGTCTTTTTTCTCTTTCATCTCAGTCTCAGTCGCAGCACCTACCTTGATGACCGCTACGCCGCCGCTTAGCTTAGCTAGGCGCTCTTGTAGTTTTTCTTTGTCGTAGTCGCTCGTTGTTTCTGCGATTTGAGCTTTTATCTGGATGATTCTAGCGTCGATTGCCGATTTCTCGCCTGCACCGTTTACGATAGTCGTATTATCCTTATCGATGATGACGCTTGAAGCTTGTCCTAGGTCGCTTAGAGTCGCGCTTTCTAGCGTTCTGCCTAGCTCTTCGCTCACCACTTCGCCGCCTGTTAATATCGCAATATCCTCAAGCATCGCTTTTCTGCGATCGCCAAAGCCGGGAGCCTTAACCGCAGAGATGTTTAGCACGCCGCGAAGCTTGTTTACTACCAGCGTCGCAAGCGCCTCGCCCTCGATATCTTCAGCGATGATTAGTAGCGGTTTGCCTGTTTTTTGGATCTGCTCAAGCACAGGCAGCAGGTCTTTTAAATTTGTAATCTTCTTATCAAATAGCAAGATAAACGGATTGCTTAGCTCAACCTGCATCTTTTCGGCGTTTGTGATGAAGTACGGGCTTAGATATCCGCGGTCAAACTGCATACCCTCGACCACGTTTAGCTCGTCGTGGATGGATTTTGCTTCCTCGACTGTTATGACGCCGTCTTTGCCGACTTTTTCCATCGCGTCAGCGATCAGTCCGCCTATAGCAGAGTCTGAGTTTGCCGAGATAGTGGCTACTTGCGCGATCTCTTTTTTATCGGTTACTTTGCGCGATAGGCTTTTTAGTTCGGCGATTATAGCTGCGGCCTCTTTATCCATACCGCGTTTTACCTCGACAGGATTTGCTCCTGCGGTGATGTTTCTTAAGCCCTCTTTAAAGATAGAGTGCGCCAAAACCGTAGCCGTAGTCGTGCCGTCGCCAGCCTCGTCGTTTGTTTTGCTAGCAACCTCTTTTACTAGGCCTGCGCCCATATTTTCTAGAGCGTCTTTTAGCTCGACCTCTTTAGCTAAGCTCACGCCGTCTTTAGTGATCGCAGGAGCGCCGAAGCTCTTTTGCACTAGTACGTTTCTACCGCGAGGCCCCATCGTTACTTTTACCGCGTCGTTTAGTTTTCTAACGCCTTCGTATAGTCTATTTCTAGCCTCGTCTGAAAAAAATATCTCTTTTGCCATCTTTATTCCTTTAAATTTAGATTATTTTAAAACGCCTAAAACATCTTCGATTTTTAGAACCAAATATGTTTTACCATCAAGCACGACCTCGGTGCCGCCGTATTTAGCGAAAACTACGCTATCGCCCACGCTCACGCCTTCTACCTCGCTTGATACCGCCAAAACCTTGCCGCTTAAAGGTTTTTCTTTTGCATTATCGGGTATAATAATGCCCGAAGCGGTCGTTTTGACGTCTTCGAGACGCTCGACTAAGACTCGTTTGCCTAACGGTTGAAAATTCATGATTCATCCTTTATGGTTTGATTTTACTTTTTAGCACTCTTTTGTTTTGAGTGATGAAATTATAGTCAAATTTTTAGAATTTGTCAATAATTTAGCTAAAATTCTTAACAAGTCTTAGTATAATCGGCTCAAGTTTCATAATAAAATTAAACTAAATCTAAAAGGATAGACGATGAAAATTTTAGGCGCCCTGCTCGGACTCGTTTTTGCTTTGCTTATCGCGGCTTACGTTGCGGCCTTTACGGATTTTGGCAACGGCTTGGTTAAGCCGTATGCCCAAAATTTGATTAAAGAAAAAAGCGGATTTGACGTCAAATTTGACAAATTTCAGATCCGTCCGACGAGCGTAGATATCGTAGCTAACGTAAACGGCGAGATCGCGGCGAACGTAAACGGCGGGCTTTCGATTTTCTCTCAAAGCCTCGATCTAAAATACGACGTCGCCGTTAGCGATCTAAAAAGTCTGGGCGTCAAGCTAAACGAAGCTATGAAAATCTCGGGCATCGCAAAGGGCAAATTTAGCGATTTTACAGCTAGCGGAGTAGGCCAGATGCTAGGCTCAAACGTCAGCTTTGACGCAAATTTAAAGGACTACAAGCCGCTTTCTTTAAAGCTCGACGCTAAAAATTTACAGGTCGAAAAGGCTCTAGCGCTAGCCGGCCAGCCTATCTACGCGCGCGGTAAAATCTCCGCCGTCGCAAATATCGTAGAAAGCGGCGGCAAGCCAAACGGCACCGCCAATATCGATATCTTGGACGTCAAAACCGATAATGCGCTCATCGCAAAGGATTTTAATATCACCCTGCCGTCAAATTTCGCCGCAAACGGCAAAATCGTAGCCGACGTTAAAGACGGCATAATTAGCGCCAAAAGCGCTGTGATCACGCCGCTAGCGACGATCGGCAGCGACAAGACGATCTACGATCCAAACTCAAACACCCTAAGTAGCGACGTCAAGCTCATCGTGGACGATCTAGCCAAATTTGAGCCCGTCGTGGGGCAAAAGCTTAGCGGCGCGTTTAAAGCAAACGGCAACGTCATCGCCACCGCCGGCGAGCTAAAAAACTTCGACGTCAAGATCGAGGGGTTCGGCGGTAACGTCGATGCGGTGCTAAACGGCGGCAAACTCATAGCCAAAATCAGCTCGCTAAAGCTTGACGAACTCGTTAAAATCGCCGCTTTCCCGGCATTTGTCGGCGGAACGATCAGCGGCGAAGCGGTACTAAACGACGTCCACAACACGCAAAATATCTCGGGCTCTGTTAAGCTCGCCACCAAAAATGCGCGGCTAAATCCGGTCGAGCTAAAACAGGTCGCAAAGGAGATAAATTTAAGCAAACCTCTAGCCTTTGAACTAAACGCAAACGCCGACGTGGCAAGCTCGAAAGCCAAATTTAATGCCTCGCTAAACTCTGAACTTTTAAAACTAAAGAGCCTAAGCGGCGTTTACGGACTGGACGACAAAAATGCGGACGTCAAATTTGACGCGGGCATCGATGATCTGGGTAAATTTGAAGAGCTGATCGGCAAAAAACTATCGGGCAAAGTGGACGTCAAAGGCGCGGCAAAACTCGCAAAGGGCGCGCTTAGCGAGCTAGATCTAAACGCAAATGCGCTAGGCGGCAAGATAGATGCGATCCTCAAAAACGAAAAACTCACGGCAAATTTAAGCGCGCTTTCGCTCAAAGACGCATTTACGCTGGCTGCGCTGCCAAACTACGCCGACGCCGTGATCGACGGATCCGTAAATCTAAGCGGACTTGATCCGAAAAATCTCAGCGGTACGGCTAAATTTAACGTAAAAAACGGAATAGTAAATAGCGCCGTCGTAGCAAAAGAACTAGATAAGCGCTTCCCAAACGGCACCAAATTTGACGCAAACGCGGACGTCGCTATAAACGGCGGCAAGGCTAAATTTGACGCGGTAGCAAATCTCGTCTCAAACGCAAACAAAAACCTAATAGCGCTAAAAAATCTAAAAGGCGACTACGAGCTTGAAAGCGGCTCGGCGAAGGCGGATTTTGAGCTTAGCATAAGAGAGCTAAAAGAGATCGAGTTTTTGGTCGGACGACCTCTTTACGGGCCTTTGCTAGTTATCGGCGATGCGACAAAAACGGGCGAAAAGCTAAGCGCAAACGTAAATTCGCGACTCTTTAACGGCGATCTTAAGGCAGTCTTAAAAGACGATATCCTAAACGCAAATTTAAAAAGCTTCACCGCCAAAGGCCTCACCGACTTTTTGGGTCTCTCGCACGTATACGACGGCACCGGCAATATGACGATGGATTATAATCTCGCCTCGCAAAAAGGTAAATTTGACGTCGCCGTAAATGACGGCAAGCTTGCAAAGACCGATTTTACCGAGCAGGTAAGAACCTTCACGGGACGCGACATAAC
>CAUQMN010000152.1:0-4299 GCA_963518765.1 uncultured Campylobacter sp. | reverse complement strand
CTAAATTCATACTTCCCCAGCCTACGCTTTTACCCGATTTTACGTAAGCTAAGGTAAGCCTGGCGCCCTCTAAAACGCCGTAAATTTTAGCCTCCGCCAAACTTCCGTCGCCGCTTTGTTTTCTCTCGTCGCTTCTTGCGTAGTGTAGCATCCAGCCTAGCTTCATCTCGCCCGCGCCGCTTTGAAAGCCGCCGCTTTCGTAGGATATTTTGCCGCCTATCGCGCTAAATAGCTCGCTTGCGTAAAGCGCGTAAATTTTAACCGATGCGCCGCCTTGTTTATACGTGGCTCCCGCGTTAAAAATCCCTCGCCCCTCGTTTAGCTTCGTAAAGCCCCACATTTCCTTTAAATAAGCCCTTCCGCGCCTTTTAGAATAGCTTGCGTCAAGGAGTAAATTAGGCGCCGCCGCGCTTGTTGCCCGCACGCCGTCTTGGATCTTGCTCGACCAGTCGTTTATCATTTCAAATCGCCCGATTTTTAGGGTATTTACTCCGTCGTCGTAGCCCAAAAACAGCTGCGATAAAAGCGCCCTGTCGCCCTCGTAAATTCGCTCCGTGCTATCGCCCTTGCCGTGTAGCGTGCGGTAGTTTCTGTCGCCTTCATAGATCGGTACGCTACCGCGTCCGCCGATGCCAAGTTTTAGCGCGTCTAGGAAGCTAAGTTCGTAGTTTAGCGCCGCTGAGCCCACCAGCCAAGAAGTGTCGTTAAAATACGTCGTTTTAGTCCCGCTAATTACCCGCCTAGTTTCGCTGTAAGCGCCTATTTCTCCGCTAAATTTAGAGCCCTGCAAGAGCGTTTCTAACGGCGAAGCGTGCAAACTTAAAGCCGTAAAATTTAAAGCCGCGAAGGCTGCGAATTTTGCTATTTTTTTCATTATGACCCTTAAAAAAACGTCGATTTTACAAGAGCAATTCTTAAAATTTAGCAACAATGGGCTATAATCTTCGCAAAAAGGAGAGACGATGATACTAATAGCAGGGCCTTGCGTCATCGAGAGCGAACAGCTCGTTTTTGACGTGGCAAAAAGGCTGGTTAAATTTAACGAAGATAAGCGGATAGATTTTTATTTCAAATCAAGCTTTGATAAGGCGAATCGCACGAGTATAAGCTCGTTTCGCGGACCCGGGCTGGAGAAGGGTTGCGAAATTTTAGCCAAGGTCAAAAAGGAATTCGGCTTTAAAATTTTAACCGATATCCACGAGAGCTACCAGGCCGCATTAGTAGGCGAAGTAGCCGACGTACTGCAAATCCCGGCGTTTTTGTGTCGCCAGACCGATCTGCTCGTAGCTGCGGCTAAAACAAAAGCGGTCGTAAATATCAAAAAAGGGCAGTTTTTGGCCGCCTCTGCGATGAAGCACTCGGTGAAAAAAGTGCTAGAAACAAGGGGCATTAGCGGCGACGGGTACGAGGTCGCTAAACAAAACGGCGTGTGGCTAACCGAGCGAGGCAGCACCTTTGGCTACGGAAATTTAGTCGTAGATATGCGAAATTTGGTGCTTATGCGCGAATTTGCGCCCGTGATTTTCGACGCGACTCACAGCGTGCAGATGCCCTCGGCTTTGGGTGAGAAAAGCGGCGGGGACGCGAGATTCGTGCCCTATCTAGCGCGAGCTGCGGCGGCTACGGGCGTGGACGGATTTTTCTACGAGACGCATATTAATCCTTGCGAGGCGCTTTGTGACGGGCCGAATATGCTAAATTTAGACGAGCTAGACGCAAATATCGCTCAAATTTTTAAGATAAAAGACGCCCTAGGCGATGCAAACTAAGGGCTTTTTGTGGGTGCTAGGCGGCGCGGTCGCCGAGTGCGGTTGGGCATACGGGCTAAAACACGCCCAAAGCGCCGTAGGATTCGCGCTTACTGCCGCGTTAGTCTGCGTTAGCTTCGTATCGTTTATGAAGGCTATGAAATACTTGCCCGTTAGCGTCGCATATACCGTATTTGTGGGATTTGGAGCGTTTTTTATCGTAGTCGCCGAAAGCGTTAGCGAATACACCTCAAGCGGCCAGATGCCGGATGCTTTACGACTATTTTTCATAGCGACGCTAGTTGCGGGCGTACTAGGGCTAAAAAGGCTAAAATCTTGACGCACGTTTTAGCTCTTTTGGCGGCCGGGTGCTGCGAGGTTTTGGGCGTGTTTTTTCTAACCAAATTTCAAAAAAGCATCGGCGTGAAAAAGGCGGCGAATTTTTTGATTTTGGTCGCAAATTTCGCCCTTTCGCTTTGGCTTTTGAGCTGCGCGATGCAGGCGATGCCGATGTCGGTGGCGTACGCGATCTGGACGGGCATGGGAGCGGTCGGAGCCGTGGGCGTCGGAGTGGTTTTTAACGGCGAAAAAATGAGCGCGCAAAAGGCGTTTTATCTATCGCTAATAACGCTAAGTGCGGTAATGCTGAAAATAATCTAAGGGGCTAAGATTGTGAAAATATTGGATCAAATAAAATTTATCAATGAAAATATTTGTGAAAACATAGATAAAAATTCGATATTAAACGATCGTGGTTTTCTGTCACAAAATATTCTTTCTCAACTTAGAAATTTAGTAGAGCATTGTTCAATGTATATAAATCTACGTCTTAATGGATTAGATGATAATATAAGCCTAGAGGAAGCTAAAGAAAAAATACCATCAATACCAAATAAAATAGGCGATATGAACATTGAGTTTAGATTTATAAAAAAATTTCATAACTTACTTCAGGTATCAGAATCCCACTACGCGCATGATAAAAATAATTCAGAGCGGTTGATGTTGAAATATTATGAATACATGTGGCGCTTAAAAAAACTTTGTATAAAAAAATTTAATTTGAAAATTCTTAGTAATTTACATAAATTTCCTTTGGAGTTGGATAAAAACTTAGATGAATATTATGAAAAAATATTATCAAAGTTAAACCAAATAGGAGATTTTAGATTAAAAAATCAAGAAGTTATAAAAAATAGATATTATGTATGGAAGGTTAAACCGATTTTTATAAAAGAAGAGATGTTTTACGAGATCACTTTGACCAACGCTACGGATAATGTTAGTAAATTTAGTCGCATAGTGGCTTTTAGTAAAGTTTTAATAAATGATAATTATGCAATAAAAGCAGTACTCGATAAAACCAATATATTTATTCAAAATAAGAGTATGCCTATTTTTATTATCTCTGAGATGGAAACATCAATAAGGCCTTGTGAATTTGATAATTTTGCTAGAATTTTTGGTGAAAGACAAAAATTTGGTTTAACTACTGAAGTCGAACGTATAAATGAATATATGACTAAAAACAATTATAATTTAGTTGATATTATAAATTTCTCAAGTGCTAACTATGAAGTCTTTATACAAGAGATAAAGGCTAGAAATATTCAAATACATTTTTTAGAAGTTTTAGATAAGTGTAGAAAAATTTGTTTAAGCAGCAAAAGCGGATCTAACATATTAAAATATTTACTTTATAAAATGAATAATAAAATAATCAAAGATCAAATTTTAAAACCAAAAGTTGGCTATGAATATGGTCCAAACGATAAATTATCAAATTTATATTTAGAATACAAAAGTATTCCATTTGACCAAACACCATTTGTTTCAAGTTTATGCTGGCATAATCCAAAAATATCAGACTTGTTTGAATGTGTAGAGCATAAAAATAGAGAGCATGAATTTTTAGCTAGATTTATTATCCAAAATACACAAAGTAACGGAATGCTATATACGGGAAAAGAGGAATTATCTCATTTTTCAAATCTTCAAAAATTAATAAATAAATTTAATAATTTGCTTTACAGAACTCACAATGATCGTAAAATTTGTGAGTGGAAAGGCAAATATTATATACAGAGTTACGAAAAAGACATCATTAGTATTCTGAAAAAATTAAAAAAACTATCTCAGCAGGGTTCAGACAAGTATGGAGAATTTGCCAATACTTGGCTTGAAAATAATGTAAATTGGATTGATGATAAAAATAAAATAGAGATTATTAAAAGGCTTTTTGTTAAAACAAAAGTTGCATTTATTTATGGAGCGGCGGGAACTGGTAAATCAACTTTAGCAGATTATATAGCAAATTTATACCAAGGCAAAACTCAGATATTTTTAGCTCAAACAAATCCAGCTGTAGAAAATATAAAATCAAAAGTACAAAATGCAAATTTTAGAAATACTTATACGATTGCTAAAATTGTAAATTCTAAACAAGATTTTGAGTGTGATTTGCTTTTTATAGATGAGTGCAGTACGGTAAGCAATGCTGATATGGTCAAAATTTTGGAAAAAGTGCAATTTAAACGACTTATTTTAATTG
>CAUQMN010000151.1:0-4301 GCA_963518765.1 uncultured Campylobacter sp. | reverse complement strand
ATTCTGCCTAGTTTGTGCGCTGATTTTGGGGCTTAGCTTGCTCGCGTTTTCGGGGCTAAATTTCGCGCTGGGAGAGTACGGCAAGTTTTGGATGGGCGCGCATAAATTTGCTGGCTTTTTGGTCGTTTTAGCCGCACTTTTGCACGTGATAAATCGCAAGAAAAAGCTCATTAAACTCGCAAACGAATTCATAGACGTCGTCACTCGCCGCAAAAACCCGAGCATGTGCAACATGGACCGCATCATCGCCTCGCTCGAGCCCTATACGATAGCCCAAATCTCGCAAAAATTGGGCTTTGACGAGGCCGAGTTTTGCCGCACATTGCGCGAAAACGGCGTCAAATTTAATAACGCCGACCAAACCCTGCGCCAAATCGCCTCTTTAAACGACGAAAAGATATTTTTCGTGCTAGTTCTCATCGTTGAGGCGAAATTCGGCAAGAGATTTTGCGGCGAGCTTAAATTTAAAGGCGGCGGAAAATTTAGAAAAACGGCATAAAATCAAACTACCGAGCGCCGCTAGTGCGGGCCGATATTTGCCCAAAGCCGCAGATAAAGCTCTGCGCGCTCCAGCGCCTAAACGCGCAGTCGTAGCAGCTCCTCTCGCCGCCGCAGCTCGTCTCCTCTTCGTCGTTATCTAGCTTAAATTTAGCGCAGTTTCGGGCTATTTCTCGCGCTTTTTCGTAGTTAAATTTGCCGAATCTAAACTCGCCTTTTTCATTAAAATTTAAACTCATTAAAAATCCCGAAGCTCTTTTACGCTTAAATTTCTAAATCCGCCGTCCGTTTCTTTTTTGACGAGTAGAGTCGCCTTGAAATCGAAAAACAGGGGGTTTAACGCGAGCGATTACATAAACTACGTCGCCGCTCTTTTAAAAGGCGAAAATTTAAAAGAGTATGAGGTCATGCACACGCTCTTACTTGAAATTCGCCTGCCGCGCATACTTGCGTGCGTGCTCATCGGCGCGAGCCTCGCGATCAGCGGCGCGGCGTATCAGGCGATGTTCGTAAACCCGCTCGTAAGCCCCTCGATACTGGGCGTGCTAAGCGGCGCGGGATTCGGCGCGGCGGTGGGGATGTTTTTTAAGCTCAATGAATATCTCATCCAGCTTAGCACATTCGGCTTCGGTTTTCTTGCCGTGGCCGTGGCGCTGGGCGTCTCGGCTCTGTATTCGCGTAGCGGCAGCGTCATCGTGCTAGTGCTCGGCGGCGTCATCAGCGGCTCGCTCTTTACCTCGCTACTTTCGGTGCTAAAATACGCCGCAGATCCCAATGACGCGCTTCCTGCTATCACCTATTTTTTGATGGGCAGCCTCGGCTTTGCGTCCAAAAGCTTCATAGAGATTTCAATCCTGCCGATGTGCGCGGGCGTTTTGCTGCTAGCGCTTAGCGGCAAATACCTGAACGCGCTAAGCCTTGGCGAGGAGGAGGCAAAGAGCCTGGGCGTAAACGTGGCGCGAGTTAAAATTTTCATCATCCTAGTCGCGACCTTCGTTAGCGCGCTTAGCGTGACGATCGCGGGCATCATCGGCTGGATCGGGCTTATCGTGCCGCACATCGCGCGCTTTATCTTCGGTGCCGACAACCGCGCGGTGCTAGCTAGCTCGGCGATGATCGGCGCGATATTTCTGCTCTTTTGCGACAGCTTCTCGCGGCTCATTTTTACTTTCGAGATCCCCATCGGCATCGTCACCTCGCTATTTGGCATCCCGATGTTTATCATCGTGCTTCGCCGCGCCAAGAGGAGCTTTTGATGCGAAAAAATTTGATAAAAGTGCGAAATTTGCGCTTTGCGTACCGCGATAAGCCCGTGCTAAATGGCATCAGCTTTGACGTCGCGACGGGCGATACACTAAGCATCCTAGGCGCCAACGGCAGCGGCAAAAGCACCCTGCTTCGCATAATGCTCGGGTTTTTAAAATTTGAGGGCGAGGTACTAATCGCGGGCAAAAGCGTGCGCGACTACGGTAAAAAGGAGCTCGCCTCACTCGTCGCCTACGTGCCGCAGACGCACACGCCGTCCTATGACTACAGCGTCTTTGATGTCGCGCTGATGGGCGCGCTGTGTAGGACGCCGCTGTTTTCTAGCTTTAGCGCGGCGGATAAAAAGCTAGCCGAACAGGCGCTGGAAAAAATGGGTATCGCGCATCTAAAAAACGCGCCCTACACAAAGGTCAGCGGCGGCGAGCGGCGGCTAGCGTACATCGCGCGCACGCTGGTTCAGGGCGCGAAAGTGGTCTTTATGGACGAGCCGACCAATGGGCTGGATTTTGGCAATCAGATCAAGCTGCTCGAGATGATAAAAGCGCTGGGAGATGAGGGTTATACCTTCGTGCAGACAACGCACTATCCGCGACATGCGAAGTTCGTTTCAAATTTGACGCTGTTTATAAAGGACGGCGAAATTTTAGCTTTCGGGCGCAGCGAGCAGCTCATAAATGCCGAAAATATCGATAAAATTTACGGCATAAACTACGAAAAGTACAAGGATAGGTTGTAAGCATAAAGCAATTGATTTATATATCTTAGTATAATACATAAGGTTGCAAATAGTTTTTTGAAAAATAATAAATATTCATGTATTATTTAACTTCAATATGTGGTATACTTTCAAAAGCCAATAGTATTATCATCAAAGAAAGTGTATGGTACTATCAGCAAAGGAAAAATATGGACAATAAATTTGAATGGTTAAATAAACGTTATTTGCGCAGCGTTGATCAACTTAGATTATGGGATGAAAATCCTCGTTTAAATCCAGATGAAAAACACCTTAATATAGTTGATTTTGTAGAGAATCTGATTGCAGATGAAGCAGACAAAAGTAGTTTTTTTGTTTTACTACAATCTATTTCAGAAGGATTTATACCGGCTGATCCTATTATTGTTTGGCGTCAAGAAAATAATGGTAAATATTATGTGGCAGAAGGGGAACACTCCGCCGTACTATAAAATTTTTCTATCATTTACCACCTTTCTAAGCCCTAAATACGGGGGTTTTATAATATATGATATTGTACAAATTTTTATCTTTATTTACAATTACTTTTCTATCACAGACTCATCTATTTCCACAACAAGCAAAATACCTATATATCAAGATTATAAGTAATTTTATAGTTAAAAAACTGTACTAAATTTTGGAACAAGTTTTAGGAGCATTTGAGTTCACAATTCAAATCTCTTTTTAAAATATACCATAAGCATGCGTAACACATAAGAATACTTTATCTTATTTCGTATACTTATAAAAATATATAGTAGAGAGTACATTTATGCAAACAAGATTAAAAGTATTTAAAAGCGGTAATTCTTTGGCACCAAGGCTTCCAAAAAGCCTAAATTTAGGCAACTTTAAAGAATTTACACTAAAGAGCCTTAATGATAACGAAGTGGTTTAACTCCGGTTAAAGAGGGTAAGTAGAGCGAATTCTTTAAGACGCTAGATGAGCTAAAAGATGCGAGCGTTAAATTTAAAAGAACTGAACAGGCTTTACCGTAAGAGCGAAATTTTGCATTTAAATTATACTAATATGATGCAGTTGAAATCGTGATAATCCTTCACTCTTTCTTAAAAAAGCGTGAAAGACGCCAAGCAATGAGCTAAAACGAGCTAGAAAAATACTAAAGCGTTACGCATGGGTTAATTCCCATTATGACAATCGCCCTTAAAATTTTAATTTTTCAAACTACTTTACCATAAAATTTACTTATACTTCCGCTTAAAAACGCCAGCAACGGCGCATTTTTATCTAAAATAGCGACAACTTAGGTAAAATTTATGAGTTTTTCAAGCTATCCTCTCAGACGCGCTGGCGTTGAGTCTTACGGCTTCTGTGCGGCATCTAGCCGGCGATGCGATCCTCTTGGCATCAGCTTAGCTAAAATTACTTCTCTTCGTAATGCGTTCCGACTTGTAAAATTTGCACCGTATCGCCCTTGATCCTATAAACGATGCGGTTTTTACCGTCTATCCTGCGAGAGTAGCAACCGCTTAGATCGCCTTTTAGCGCTTCGGGCTTGCCTATACCTTCTGCTTCATTGCCTCTAACGATATCTTTGATGAGTATATTTATCTTCGTAAAAAGCTTCTTGTCGCTAGTAAAATTTAGGTAATCATCCCATGTGTCAGGATAAAACTCGATATTAAGCATCAGCTAAACTCTCAAGCTCGCTTAGGTTTTTTCTTATCATCTTTACCTTGCCGCTATCTATATTTTCTATCACACTTTTTAGATACTTCGCGTCTATTTCGTCTTTTTGCGCCGTTATTGCAAAGGGTATGGCTTGTTTATTTACCG
>CAUQMN010000150.1:0-4316 GCA_963518765.1 uncultured Campylobacter sp. | reverse complement strand
GTATCTTGCGATGAATTTAAATGTTGCGACGAAATTTCCGACCGAAGATAGAACATGTAGTTCATCGAGGGAGAAAATTTCTAGCTCATTCAAAGACACTCAAAAGACAAGCCGCAACAAGAAATTTACAATCTTATTTGCCGGGCTTAGTTAGCTCGTAGGCAAAATTTATCTCCTTACTCTCATTTGGCTTAAGCGCGAATTTCCACGTCACCCTGCCCTCTTTATCCAGTTCGCTCTCTTTGGGGTCGTTTTTCATGCCTACGCTTACGCTCTCATGCGCGCTAACCGGCGCTCGCTCCTGCAAAACCACGTCCCACGCGAGTTTAGAGCCGTTTTTTACGGTAAATTTATAGCCCTGCGAGATTTTATTTTTCGAGCCGAAAAACGACTCTTTCGTAAATTCGCCGTTATTTTCCTTTTTTACGGCCACAAGCTCGTTTTTGCCGAAAAACTCCTCGGCCTCCTCGCCCGCAGCGTAGCCTACGTATCTTTTGCCGATATTTACGTCGCCGATTTTAAACTCTGCATCCGAGCTCTCTACGCTTCGTTCAGGCTTAAATTTAGCTCTAACGTATGCGTTTGCGCTGCCGTATCCGTCGATAACTAGGTCAAATTTCGCATCAAGGCTTTGCATGTCGTAGCTAAAGCTCTTTTCCTCGCCCGCTTTCAGACTTACGTTATCGATGCGCCAAGTATTTGCAAGCTCGTTTTGGACGTTGCTAGCCTCCGTCTCTTTAGCATAACTACGGGATACTTGCTTTGCCTTTTTCATTGGCGTAACTACGGCTCTATCGTAGGCATCCATCGCTACCGGAGCCGCTGCTAGCAGGGGCTCTGCCTTGCCCTCGTACCACGGATAAAAAGGCTCAGGCGTCAAATTTGACGAGTAGTAAAACGGATAAAGCGCGATCGTAAGGTTTGATAAATCCGTATCTAGAGGATTTTTTAGGGTCAAATTTTGCGAGATTTCGACCTTGCCTTTTTCGACCCGGGCGGAAATTTTATTTTTTAAATTTACGCTAACGCCCACCGGATAGGAGATTTTGGCCTGTTTTGGATCGCATTCGAATTTAAGGTCAAGTTTTTGAAAATTTACGACCTCTCTTTCTAGTTCTTGCATTTTTAGATTCGCGTCGTTAAGCAGCTTTTTAGCCTGCGAAGCCTCGGCTAGCGCTTTTAGCGTTATATCGTAAAATTTATCCGCATCGGCGCTCAAATTCTCGACGCTTTGCTCTTTGAAAGCCGAGAAATTATTTAAAAATTTGTTTTTCGCGTTTAGCGCGCCTACTTTATTTCCCAGCTCCTCAAACTCGTTTTGAGCTTTTTTAAATTTATCGTATCTTTCGTCTTCTAACGGTTTTGGTTCGTTTAAATTTAGACTGATTAGCTCGCAAGACGCGCTCACATCGATATCCTCAAGCGCTACGAACTCTGGTAAATTTAGACTAAATTCGCTTTTTTGATCGACGAAGCTTTGGTGGATGAAGGACTTGTTTTTGTAGATCTCCAGTAGATTGCTCTGCGCGCTAGCCAGCGCGGCAAGCGTCGAGATCAGGGCTATTTTTTTCATTTTTTTCCTTTGGATAAATTTGAAAGATTATAGCCCAAAACGTTAAATTTAAATCTAGCTCAACAAAATAACGGCAAAAATCGCTAAAACCAAAATTTGCAGTCCGATAAAAGGCACGACGCCTTTGTAGATATCAGAAGTCTTAATCTCCGCGGGCGCCACGCCTTTTAGGTAAAAGAGACTAAAGCCAAACGGCGGCGTGAGAAACGACGTCTGTAAGTTCATCGCGATAACGATAGCAAAATATAGCGGATTTATACCTAAATTTACCGCAATCGGCGCTAAAATCGGCAGCACGATATACGAAATCTCGACAAAGTCTATAAAAAATCCCAGCGCAAAAATCGTAATCATAGATAAGACGATAAAGCCCCATTTTTCGCCCGGTAAATTCGACATAACTTCTTCAACTATCTCGTCGCCGCCGGTGTAGCTAAACACCATCGAAAACGCGGTCGCGCCGATAAGGATAGTAAAAACGACGGCCGTGGTTTTTACGCTCTCTTCGAGCGCTTCTTTTAGCATCTTAAACGAAAAAGTTTTATAAAAAACCGAAAGCAAGATCGCGCCAACGCAGCCAAACGCCGAGCTCTCCGTCGGCGTAGCGATGCCTTCAAATATCGAACCAAGCACCAGCACCACAAGCACCAAAGGCGGCAAAATCGCGAGGATAGCGTTTAAAATTTGCTTTGATTTAGGCATATCGCTCTCTACTACGACGGGCGGCGCGTAGTCCTTTTTGACGTAAGAGACGATGAGGATATAGGCTATATATGCGCCAACAAGCGCAAGACCCGGATATATCGCCTCGCGGAAAAGATCGCCGACCGGTACCGTAAAGACGTCGCCTAGGATAATCAAAACGATCGAAGGCGGGATGATCTGTCCAAGCGTACCCGAAGCACAGATAGTGCCGCAGCCTAGAGCTTTGTTGTAGTTGTACTTTAACATAACGGGTAAGCTCATAACGCCCATAGCTACGACGCTAGCGCCCACAACGCCCGTAGACGCGGCTAGCAGCGCGCCTACTAGCACGGTGCTGATCGCCACGCCGCCTCTAATCTCGCCGAATAAAAACGCCATACTCTCAAGCAACCTCTCGGCTAGCTTGGTCTTTTGTAAAATAATGCCCATAAAAACGAAAAGCGGCACGGCGATGAGGATTTTGTTTTCCATTATCGAGTAGATGCGGTAAGGCATGAAGTTAAAGGTCTCCTTAAAAATCTCAAGCCCGCCCATAAAGCCGTTACCGTCGCCAAAGCTCTCGACCATACCGCCGATGAGTCCGAAAATAACTGCTATCGCGCCAAAGGTAAATGCGACGCTAAATCCGATAGCAAGCATAAAAAGCGCGGCTAAAAACATTACTATGCCGGTCATTTTCCCTCTCCTTGTTGCGCGGTTTTACTTAAATTTGCGTCAAATTTGCCCGCCTCGCTTAAATTTGACCGGGCGTCCAGATAGACGTTTAGCCACTTTATAAAGTATCCGACGCTAAAAAATATAAGTAGCCAGAAGCTAAACGGGATAAAGGCCTTGATAACCCAGCGATACGGCAAACCGCCAGGATCTGCGCTGCCCTCGCCGCTCTCGTACGCCTCCATGACGTAGTCCCAGCTCAGCCACGCGACCAAAAGCGCAAGCGGCAGGATAAAAAGGATAACGCCCGCCATATTTATGAGCGCCTTTTTTTTTGCGCTCATCTTTTCGTAAAATATATCCACTCGCACGTGTGCGTCGTCTTTTAGCGCGTAGCTCATGCCAAGCAGGATAATGATGCTAAAAAAGTGCCACTCAAGCTCTTGGAGGCCGACGTTGCCGTATTTGAAAAAATATCTCGCCGTGACGTTTAAAAAAACGTCCGCGATCATCAAAAACATCACGAATATACAGACGTAGCCCACGACATTACCGAATTTATCGAAAAACCTCTCTACTTTTTTTAAATTTCGTTCCATTTAACTCCCCAAAATTTGTCTTATCATTATCGCCAAAATGCAAATCGGCGCGACGAATCGCAGTAAAAAATACCAAATTTCAAAAACCGCCCTACCCATATACGGTAAAAATAGCTCCTCTAGGCTGCCTCTTTTCATCGCGTAGCCCACAAATACCGCTATCACGATACCGCCAAGAGGAAGCATGATATTTGAGCTTAAGTAATCCAAAACATCAAAAAATCCCTTGCCAAAAAACGTGAGCGCGTCTTTAAATTCGGCGATATTTGAAAGCGCGCAAAGCGTGCCCAGGCAATAAACGCAAACGCCAACGATCGCGATCGCGCCTAGGCGAGGTATCTTAAACTCGTTTATGAGATAAAAAACGAGCGGCTCGACCATCGAGATAGCCGACGTAAGCCCCGCAAAAATAAGCGCGGTAAAAAACGTAAAACTGAGGACGTTTCCCATCCCTCCTAGCTTAGCAAACAGCGTAGGCAGCGAGATGAAGGCAAGTCCCACGCCCTGACTAGGCTGCTCGCCGTACTCGAAAACAAAGGTAAAAACGATGAGTCCGATGACGACGCTAACGATAATATTTAGCGCCACAACGTAGAGCGAAGAGGTGAAAAGATTAGTCTTATCGTCTAGACTTACCGAATACGTCGCGATCGCGCCGATACCGACGCACATCGTAAAAAACGCTAGACCAAGAGCTACAAACACCGCCTCGCTCGTGATCTTAGAAAAATCAGGCACTAGCAAAAACTCCGCTGCCTGCGAAAATCCGCCCATCTGCGCCGAGT
>CAUQMN010000149.1:0-4330 GCA_963518765.1 uncultured Campylobacter sp. | reverse complement strand
ATCCATAGCTGCATATGCCCCTGCTAAAATTTTAACGAATTTAGATCTTGAAAAAATGGTAGAAACAAGCGACGAATGGATAACTAAACGAACGGGTATTAAGCAAAGGCGAATAGCGCAGGATGAAGATACTAGCGACTTGGGAACAAAGGCGGCGAAGTTGGCGATCGAAAGAGCAAATCTGAGAGCAAAAGATATTGATGCCGTCATTTGCGCGACTATCTCTCCCGATCATTTTTGCATGCCCTCGACCGCCTGCAAAATCGCTAAAAATTTGGGCATAAACTCTGTTACGACGTTTGATATAAGCGCAGCTTGTACCGGTTTTATCTATTTGCTTGAACTTGCTAAGTCTCTAATAGAAAGCGGCAGTAAAAAAAATATACTCATAATCGGAGCCGAAAAACTAAGTAAAATAGTAGATTGGGCGGATAGGACGACTTGTATACTATTTGCCGACGGAGCCGGCGCGGCAGTCGTAAGCGCCGATAGTAAAAATGAGATTATAGACGTGCATACCGCAGCCGACGGCAACTATGCCGAGCTACTTATCACGCCGGGCGGCGAAGAAAAATTTATTAAAATGTCCGGTAACGAAGTTTTTAAAGTTGCGGTTCAAACATTAACCAAAGACGTCGTGGAAATTTTAGAAAGAAATAAAATCCCCAGCGATAAAATCGATCTTTTTATCCCGCATCAGGCAAATTTGCGCATTATCGAAGCGGTCAAACAACGTTTAAATCTTTCAGACGAACAATGCGTAGTAACCGTCGGAAAATACGGTAACACTAGCTCGGCCTCCATACCGATGGCAATGAACGATGCTTATGAGGCCGGTAGGCTTAAAAATGGCGATTTGATTTTATTGGATGCTTTTGGAGGCGGCTTTACTTGGGGTTCGGCTTTACTCAAATTCGGCGGCGAAAGCTACAAAAGATAATTTCTGAAAATACGATAATTTCTATAAATTCAGATTATTTTAGATAAAAATAGCTTACTTAAAAAAATTAGCCCAGTTTAGATATGATATGCAAATTATTTCTCCAAGGACTGCGATATAATGGTAAATAAAATTTACGAAATTTTTTCTTGTGAAGATGTAGAGCTAAATATCAAACGAGAGTCTATGCTTGAGTTTAAATTATAATTGCGACGACAGAGGACCGGTTAAAGCCATAGTCTTCATAGTTCCGGGTCTAGGCAGCGATACGAACAACAGTTACCACGAGCATCTAGCGCAGTTTGTATCCGATAAATTTAACCTAGAGTAAATTACCGCAGTATCGGCAATAGGCCGCAAAACGGAGCGACTTATTTTTTAGAGACCTAGATAAAATAGTTTTCAAGAAAAAACCCAAAAATTTTGAGCAAAATTAGTATCGAAATGCTACCTGCGCTAGATACTAAAATTAACAAAAAAGCGAACGGCGATTTGCCAGCAATTTTAAATCGCAAATGTTGGTTATAATGCAACCGACCAATAACGAATATCAAAAGTTCGGTGTCGTGCATTCCCAAGATGCGATATATGTTGCGCTTTTATCAAGGCGAATTTGCCGTTTAAATATGTAACCGATAAACGCTATCTAATCTTAATCAGCGGTTTGCACGGGGGTATACATAAACGGCCTAGCAGCAAATTTGCGCTGCGGTTATAAAGGCTGCTTTGGGCTTATAACGGCTACGCAAAGCTAAACCAGGAACTCACGGATCTTGACAAAGAAATAGATGACGCCAAATTTAGCAAATATTTTACCGATATATTTTAAAGGCATCGGTATCTGCATCTTTGCTAAAAAACGCAGGCGCCGTTAAAAGTCCTTGTTTTGCTTTTACGAGCGCGCGAAAAGGTGCGAAGCGAAAATCCAAAACTCACTCCTCAAACCAAGCTAGCTATCGCTACGCCGCAAAAGACCGCTGCGCGCCTTCTAAAGAAAAACGCAACTTCATAAGTAGCTTTAAAATTTAGGTTTTTGATGCGACGCTATACTGGATAAAATCGGAATTTATTAGGTCGCTAGTTTGCGGTTTAAATACGCAGACAAAAACGCCACCGCAAATACCAGACAAAATCATGACGCGCGAAAAATAAATTTACGATAATAAACTGCAAGTTAAACTACGGACGCTCTATGCTTGCCCTGGCCTAGCGTTAAATTTAGTAGTCAAAAGCCAAACGCCTATTGGCGTGTTATACTAAAGCGGCATTTTGACTTCGGAGTAAAATTTGAAACATTGCAAAAGATTAAATTTATCTCTTTTTAATTTTTAGATGATATAATTTCGCTACAAATAAAAATTATTAAGGAGAAAAAATGTTAGTAACAAAAAAAGCACCTGACTTTACGGCTGCAGCGGTTTTAGGAAGCAATCAAATCGTAAACGATTTCAACCTATATAAAAACATCGGCGAGAAAGGCGCGGTAGTATTTTTCTACCCTATGGACTTCACTTTCGTTTGCCCTAGCGAGATCATCGCATTTGATAAAAGATATGACGAGTTCAAGTCACGTGGTATCGAAGTTATCGCAGTTTCTTGCGACAACCAGTTCTCACACTTTGCGTGGAAAGAGACTTCAGTAAACAAAGGCGGTATCGGCAAAGTACGCTTTCCGATCGTAGCTGATATGACAAAATCAATCGCTCGCGGTTTTGACGTACTTTTAGAGGATGCGGGCGTCGCGCTTCGCGGTAGCTTCTTGCTTGATAAAGACGGCACCGTTCGCCATGCGGTTATCAACGACCTTCCGCTTGGAAGAAACATCGACGAGATGATAAGAATGGTCGATACGATGCTATTTACGAACGAACACGGAGAGGTTTGCCCTGCCGGTTGGAACAAAGGCGATAAAGGCATGAAAGCCGATACCGCAGGCGTCGCAGACTATCTATCTCACAACGCGGATAAGCTATAATCATCTAAATTTAAGGGCGAACTCTCGCCCTTATTGATCCTTTTTAGATTAAAATATCGCAAATTTAATACAAAATATCAAAAATTAAATCAAAAAATAAGTTTTTTTTACTATAATCTAGCTTAAAATTCAAATTTATTCGGAAGGACTTATAATTCAAATGAACGTTACGTATAATGACGGCTCGTTTATGCGCGAGGATGCGGTAAACGTATTTGCTAGAGCTATGAAAGACAACCGTCAGGTGCATTTTTTAAATCTTTACAACGGCGTGAAAGTAGAGTGCATGGGCGAGGTAAAGCACACGGAGGATGATACCATCGTCTGCAAGGTAACGCTAGAGCAAATTTTAGCTATAAAAGAAGAAAAAAACGCCTACGTAGTACGCGATGAATATTTTTCCGAAAATTTAAGGGCGGATATCGTCGGATTTGATCTTGCAAATTTGACCGTAACGCTACAAAATTTCACGTATATGCAAAATCTGCACGCAAACCTAAGAAAGCACCAGCGCGTTTATCCCGATCGCTATACTAGAGTGATCTTGACGCAAAACGGTAGCGAAATAAGCGGCAATCTATACGATATCTCAAGGGGCGGCTTAGGCATCGTTAGCTTGGATGACGGCGGATTTAAAGAGGGCGAGCCTGTAAACGCCAAATTTGAGCTATATATACCGGATGAAGCCAGTGGCTCTAATAAAAACATAAAAATAGATACCGATCTAAAACTTGTCGCAGCGCTAAAATATAAGGGCGCGATGAGATACTGTTGTCAGCTAGCCGATAAAGATGGCGCAGGCGAAGATATCGCGAAATTTACCAAAAAACGCGTAATAGAAACTCTCGAAGAGCTAAAAGAGCAGCTAAAAACCTACCAATAAATTTAACGTAAAATTAAAAGGCGAGCATCGCGCTTGCCTTTTTAAATTTACCCGTCTCGCTTTCAAAATTTATCCCGTAGCTTCACCCGAAATTTAAACAAAAATCAGTAAAATAGTCCAAAATCTACAAGGAAGCACATGAAAACCATCCAAGAAAATTTAAAGCTATTTTACGTCGGTCTCAAAGACAAAGAGCCGTTTTTTTACAAAAACAAAGATCTCACGACGCACGCGGCCATCATCGGCATGACCGGTAGCGGTAAAACAGGCCTTGGTATCGGCATCCTAGAAGAAGCCTGCATCGACAACATCCCGACCTTTATCATCGACCCAAAAGGCGATATGACAAACCTTGCCTTGGCGTTCCCGCAAATGAGCGCGCAGGATTTTGTGCCGTACGTCGATGAAAACGAAGCGCAAAACAAAGGTATGAGCGTGGATGAATTTGCCGCTAGCGAAGCGCAGACGTGGAAAAAAGGCATCGAAGGCTCGTTTCAAAGCCTAGAGCGCGTGGGACTTTTTAAAGATAGTG
>CAUQMN010000148.1:0-4341 GCA_963518765.1 uncultured Campylobacter sp. | reverse complement strand
ACCTAAACTACCTCCTGCCCGCAACCTACGCGTTTAACGACGTCGATGATAGGCGCAGATTTGAGACTGCATTTCAGATCAGCTTGCAAAAGCCGCTTTTTTACGACGTGTTTGATATGAACGAAACGATCTCGGCGGGCTACTCGCAAAGCTCGTGGTGGCAGACGGCTAAGAGCTCTACGCCGTTTCGCGAGACCAACTATCGCCCCGAGATTTTCGTGACCGTCCCGATGAGATTTGAGGCGCTGCCTAGCCTTGATTACCTGCGCGCGGGGCTTTTGCACGAGAGCAACGGCCAAGGCGGCGAGAAGTCCCGCTCGTGGAACCGCGTCTATCTCGAGGCCAAACTTTATGCCGGCAGCCTCGTCGTGATCCCGCGAGCGTGGGCGCGAATCCCTGAGAGCAAGGGTAGCGACGACAACCCAGACATCGAAAAATACCTCGGCAACATGGATATAAATTTCGCCCTGCCTTACCGCGGCCACATCTTTACGGCGATGGTGCGAAACAACCTGCATTTTGATAAAACAAACCGCGGCGCGGGCGAGCTTGGCTGGCTATTTCCGTTTGGCAAGAGCGGCGTTTACGGCTACGTGAAGTACTTTACGGGATACGGCGAGAGCCTCATCGACTACAACCGCCACACCGATAAAGTCGGCATCGGCTTTGCGATTTTGAAGTAGAAGGCTAACACGCTCGGGCTGCGCAGGTAAGGTAAAAATCACGGCAAAACGGCTAAAAGCGATAAGTCGAATTTGCCCGCACAGACAAGCGCGGCAAATTTGACGAGCGGGCAATATACGTATAGCAAATTTTACGCAAAGTCGCCGCCGCAATGCGGCTCTAGCGCGCGACCGTGCGGGTGCTAGAAAAAGCGCAAGAAACTTTCGGCGTCAAATTTCCGCTTGCGCTTTCGCGGCTAGTTTGCGAATTTAACTTCGGCGAATTTGAGGTTTGCAACGTACGCTTTGGCGTCGGCGGCGACTACGCTAGCGAGCTAGTGCGGCTAAACAGCACCGACGAATACGGCGGCAAATGGTGGCACGGCGATACGCGTCCTGCAAATTTGATAGTTTTTGCCGTCGGCGATCCGTGGATTTTTTTGCTTGATTGCGCGGACGGCGCGATCTATGCGTGGCTGCTCGGAGACGAAGAGCTTTGCGGCAGGCGCGTCGCGAGCGATTTTGAGAGATTTTTTAGAGCGCTTGCTAATATCGGTATCGCGCGACTAAGCAAAAAAACCTTGCCTTGCGCCGAAGAAATCGCCAAATTCGTCCAAGCGGGCGACGATAAGGCGCTTGAGTTTTGGCGAGAAATGGCTGAAATTTGATAAATTTCAGCGCAAGCGGCTTTGGCGACAAATTTAACTAACTTCAAAACTCTAATACGGCGATAACCGCTGCAAATTTTAATTCCTAATTTACAAATTTCACCCGAAAACCGGGTTAAATTTATATTATTTTTTGCATTCTGGTGCTAAATTTGAGCTCAAATTTGCCGCAAATTCGGCGCTTAAAAATTAAAAAAGGCAAAAAATGATAACCACAAAAGCTCTTTACGCATCAGCTCGCCTTAGATCGCTACCTCTTAGCGTCTCGGGCGTACTGCTCGGCAGCGGCGCGGCATACGGCGCGGGCGCGTTTAGAGCCGATATTTTCGCGCTGGCATTGCTTACGACGCTACTGTTTCAGGTACTAAGCGACTATGCCAACGACTACGGCGACGCAGTAAAGGGCACCGATGATGATGGCAGGCTGGGGCCGCGCCGCGCGATCCAAACCGGACAGATGAGCGCGGCCGAGATGAAACGCGTCATCGTCGCTACGGCGCTGCTTTCGGCTTTTTCAAGCCTCGCGCTAAGCGTTTTGGCGTTTGGCGAGCGGTTTTATCTTGTGATGCTATTTTTGGCGCTGGGCGGCACGTCGATATATGCCGCTATCCGCTACACCGTAGGCGCCGGTGCATACGGCTACAAGGGGCTCGGCGACGTTTTCGTGTTTTTGTTTTTTGGACTACTTAGCGTACGTGGCTCATACTTTGAATATGCGCGTTCGCTCGATGCGGCACTGCTGCTGCCTGCATGTGCGTGCGGTATGCTTAGCACGGCCGTTCTAAATCTAAACAACATGCGCGATAACCAAAACGACGCGCTCAAGGACAAGCGCACGCTCCCCGTTCGTATCGGGCTGAACGCGGCCAAGCGCTACCACTACGCGCTGATCGCGGGCGGAGCGGGCCTGATGCTCTGCTACTCGTTTTTACGCGGCGAGCCTGACGTAAAACTACTCTATGTGGTTAGCTTTGCGCCGCTTGTTTGGCATCTCATTTTCGTCTCGCGAGTGCGAGAATGTCGCGACTTCGACGGACAGCTAAAGGTCGTCGCGCTCAGCACGTTTGCGATGTCGGCGCTATTTTTCGTCGGGGAGATTTTGGGCTAAGATTTATTTGGCGCGCGCGGTTTATCAAATTTGCCGTATCGCGAGCGATTTTGCTGATTTTAAGCATTAAATTTAACCCCTGTACGTATTGCGCCGCCCGTTTTTACCATTTACTAGTCGGCAGATTTTCGGCGTAGATTCGTCGCGCAAATTTAGTTCAAAATGCGGCAAAAGCTATGTATTTACCTTTTTTAAATACACTTTCAGAAATTTACAAGGAGAAAAAATGAAAAAATTAATCAAATTTTCGCTAGCAGCAGCTCTAGCGGCAAGCTGCGTAAACGCCGCAGTCTACGAGATTGACCCGGCGCACAGCAACGTAGGCTTTAAAATCAAACACCTAAGCATATCAAAAGTAAGCGGAAATTTCGGCAAATTTAACGCCGTAATCGACTACGACAAAAGCGCTAAGGAGCTAAAAGTGCTCGAGGCCACCATCGAGACAGCCTCGGTAAATACGCAAAACGACAAGCGTGACGAGCATCTGCGAAGTGCCGATTTTTTCGATGCGGCGAAATTCGACAAAATCACCTACAAAATGGTCAAATTTGAAAAAGAAAGCGACACCGAAGGCAAGGTCGTCGGCACCCTCACGATGCGCGGCATCACTAAGCCCGTGGTGCTAAAATTCGAGCTTGGCGGCTTTACCGCAGGCGATAACGGCAAGGAAAAAATCGGCTTTAGCCTAGAAGGCAACACGAAACGCAAGCTCTTTGAGATCGGGCTAGATACCCCTGAAATCACGCTATCTGACAAGGTTGAGCTAGAGATAGAAGCCGAAGCAAAAGAAAAATAATCCCCAAAAATAAGACTAAAGCCTTTTTCGGGCTGTAGTTTGTTAAATTTTAGTTTAGCCTAGGTTTTTTGCAAATTCGGTCGCGCATTACGACTCGGCGCAAAATCCGCACGGCAAAAACTCAAACTAAAATTTGTTTTTACCGTCGCAAATTTTACTTATTTACTAGATATTTGAAAATCCGCAAAACTGCCGTACCGAAAGGCAAATTAGCGGCAAAATACAAAGCATCCGCTCAGGCTCGCTAACCATGCCGAGCAAACAAAAAGCCCAGGCCGGCAAACCTATAAATTTGCCGACACAGCCGTATCAAGGCGTAAATTTACCCCTTACGCCCTAGCAAATATAGCCTCAAAGCCTGCTCTGCGGTCATTTTGAGATTGCGCGTCGCGGTTTGCTTATCCATCGCCTCTTCTAGGCTCACTGGCTCGTTTAATACGCTAAAAAACGCATCGATGCCGTTTTCGTTACAGCCGCCCGCGCACGGCGACACGCTGCCTGCTAGCGCGATGACGGGTTTGCCGTATTTTTTGGTAATCTTCGCCACTCCGGTCGGGGTCTTGCCCATCGAGCTTTGAAAGTCCAGTCGTCCCTCGCCGGTGATGACTAGATCGGCGTTTTTCACGTCATCTTCGAGGCGGATTTCCTCCATGATGATGTCGATGCCGGGCTTTAGTTTGGCGTTTAAGTAGCTCACAAACCCGTACCCTAGCCCGCCTGCCGCGCCCGCGCCCTTGAAGTTCCAAAATTCGCTCGAAAAGTGCTCGCTCGTCGCGCTCGCAAAGCTTATAAGACCGGCGTCTAGATCCTTTACCATCTGCTCGTCCGCGCCCTTTTGCGGGCCGTAGACGTAGGCCGCGCCGTTTTTGCCAAAGAGCGGATTATCCACGTCGCAAGCTACGAGAAATTCGCACTCTTTGAGCTCGGGCACTACGTTTTTGTTTGAAATTTTGGTGATTTTTATGAGGTTTTCGCCTTTACCCTCGAGCAACTCGCCGTTTTCATCAAAAAACTCGTATCCCAGCGCGCTTAGCATGCCCGTGCCCGCGTCGTTCGTAGCGCTACCACCGATGCCCACGATAAATTTACGCGCGCCTTTGCTAATGG
>CAUQMN010000147.1:0-4415 GCA_963518765.1 uncultured Campylobacter sp. | reverse complement strand
GTACGACGGCGACCATGTTTTGCATGTCGATTTCTAGGATTTTGTTCATGTGCTTTTCAAAAGCAAGCACCACGCCGCCTTCGTGCGCTAGCGCCCCGCCCGTAAAGCCGCTGCCAGCACCCCTAGGCACGATTTTGACTCCGTTTTCGTTGCAGTATTTTAAAATCTCGCTGACGTCTTTTTCGTGGCGCGGGAAAAGAACGCCGTCCGGCAAATGGCGCTTTTTCGTCGCGTCGTAGCAGTAGGCGATCCTGTGTGCGTCGTCGAAGTAGGCGTTGTCCGCGCCTAGTAAATTTACGAAAAATTTAGCGTGTTTTTCGTGCATCATTTTTCTTTCAAAAGAGCTTTATAGTGGCGGTCAAAGTCGCTGATCTGCTCCGAGCCCCATTTCCAAAATACCGTATCGATGTCCTTGACGCGAGTGTAAAAAGGTAGCTGGTAGTATTTGACCGCGCCGCTTTGGAAGCGCTTTAGCGGCTCGAAACTCTGGCAGTCGGCAAAAAGCGCTTCATTATTCATAGCGATAAATATTAGCCCCGCAGCGCTTTGGTTGCACATTTTACGAAAATCGTCGCGGCTAGGATTTGGCTTATACTCGTAGCTTAAGTACGAGCCTACGATATCTGGGTGGATAAAGGTAACGCCTTTAAACGCGTTTATTACTTCGGCGTAAATTTCTTTGTTTGGCACGACGATGAGCGAGCGGTCGTAGAGATAGTTTAGGATGATCTCGTCGCCGCTTTTAGGTAAAATTCCCGGCAGAGGCAGGGCCTTTTGCGCTAGCGCATCAAATACCTCAAACCTGACCTTGGCAAACCCACCGCTTTTTTGCGTAACGACGGCGCGAGCGATGATTGAGCTTTGAGAACCTTCAAATTTATGCATCACGACGCCGCTACTGCCTACGACGATATCCGAGCCGTCTATGATCGTGCCTACGCCCTCATCCACGCTTATTAGCGGGGTTTTATACTCCCTCATCGAAAACTCGGCCGCGAAGCCAAGGCAAGCCGCCGCTAAAAGTAAAAGAAATTTTTTCAAAATCTATCTCCTAAAAATGTAGAATTTTGCCGCTCATTATAGCTTAAAGCGCCTTAGTTTTGCAAAATGTAAGTAATTTTCGAGTAAAATACGGCTTTTAAATCAAGGGAATTTATGAGGAAATTTTCATTAGCTTTACTGCTGACGGTAAATTTATTCGCCGTAGAGCCTGCACAACCTACCGTTCAGGAGCTTAGCTGGCCTAACGGAGATACGTTTTTAACGTTTTTAGAGAAAAACTCCATCCCGCTTTCTCTTTACTACGATATGGATTCGGACGATAAGGAGTTTGTAAGCGAGATAAAAGCGGGCATATCGTATCAAATTTTAAGAGACGAAAAAGGCGGGATAAGCCAGGTGCTAATCCCCGTAAACGAAGAACTCCAAGCGCAAATTTATAAAGATAACGACGGAAAGTATAATTTTCAGCTTTCCTCGATCTCGTATCAGACGCATAGACGCGTGCTTAGTATGCCTATTACGGTTTCGCCGTCGCAAGATATCCAAGACGCTACGGGCAGCGCGGCTTTGGCGCACGGATTTTATCTGGCGATGAAGAGCGAAGTGCCGGAAAGCGAGTTTAAAAAGCTAAAAAAAGGCGACAGGCTCGCGATGGAATACACGCAAAAAACTAGGCTCGGACGAACGTTTGGCGTACCTGAAATACACTGGGCATCGATACAAATCGGCGATAAAAAATACGTCACGTATAAATTCGAAAACAAATATTACGACAAAAGCGGTAAGAAAAACGATAAATTTTTGCTAACCAGGCCGATAGCAAACGCCCGCATCACTTCGCCTTTTACGCCAAAGCGCTATCATCCGATACTAAAGCGCTATAAGGCGCATCTGGGCGTGGATTACGGCGCTCCTAAAGGCACTCCGATAAAAGCGGCCGGCGACGGAACGGTTAAATTCGTCGGAACCAAAAGCGGCTACGGCAAGGTCGTCATCGTCGGGCACGTCGGCGGCTACGAGACGCTATATGCGCATTCTAGCGGCTTTGCTAAGGGCATACAAAGCGGCGTAAAAGTAAAGCAGGGGCAGCTCATCGCTTACGTAGGCAGTACCGGCATGAGTACGGGCTCGCACCTACACTTTGGCGTCTATAAAAACGGCAATGCGATAAATCCCGAAAACGAGATAAAGGTGGCTAAAAATATCTTTGCCCAGACGGAAAACGCTAAATTTCAAAAATACATAAAGCAGTTTGAAACAAAGATCAAAGATGCCGCTACTAATGACGAAATCCCGGAAAAAGAGGAAAAATTCGGCGCCGTATCGGAGCTGGGCGAGGTTAAATTTACGCCAAAAGCCGACGAAAACCTAACGTCGGCAGACGAAAAAGTGGCAAGCATTGATAAAGATGCGAATCTAACCGAAAAAACCGAAGCTAACGAGACGAAGCCGGACGAAAATTTAACAAACGACTTAAAAATCGGCGCAGAAGAAAATAATACGACGAAAGCGGAGCTAAATTTGACCGCAAAAACCGACGTAAATTTAACGAGCGAAGTTAAATCCCAAGATGAAAAGGACGTAAATTTAACCAAAACCGGCCCGGCCGATACGAATTTGACGGTAAAATCTGAGCAAAATTTAACCGGCAAAGCGGACGTAAACGCAAGCCAAGCCGTAAATTTAGCAGAGGCTAAGACGACAAAAACAGAGTCTAGCTCGGCCGCCCAGAAAGAAAGAAATAAAAAAACGGACTCTAAAAAATCTAGCAAAAACGCAAAAGATAAAGAAAAATCAAAATCAAACGACAAGAAAAAAGAGAAATCAAAAAGCGAGTCCAAAAAGAAAAAGGACGTAAACGCCAGCAAAGATAAGTCCAAAAAACAAAAACAGACCGCCGATAAAAAGGCCAAATCAAAAGATAAAACCGCTGAGTCAAGCGACAAAAAGAGTAGATAATGGAAGAAAACGAGCAATTAAACGAAGCCAAAGAGCTGCTTGACTCGCACCTAAACGAGACGATCGACGAGGAGCTAAGCGCGGCTGATCTAGCCCACCACCTAAAAACGCTAAAAAAGCACGACGAGGAGCTTTTTGCCGAGTATTTAGAAAAGCTAGATCCCGAAATTTTAGGCGACGTAGCCATCGAGATGCCCGATCACATGCTAAAAGACGTAATCGAGCAACTACCTGCAGAAAAGATCGTAGAAGCGCTAGAAGAGCTAGAAAGCGACGATGCGACTGATTTGCTTCAATACATCGAAGACATCGACGAAAATAAGGCCAGAGAGCTTTTTAACGAGCTGGATAGAGAAAATCAAAACGAAATTTTAAGGCTAAGAAGCTACGAAGAAGATAGAGCCGGCGCGCACATGCAAACCGAGCTCTTCTCTGCGCATTTAGAGGAAAAGCTAGGAAACGCCGTAGCTAGGCTTAGGCGCGAGAAGCAAGAGGGCAAGCTAGAAAACGTCTCGCAGCTTTTTATCGTCGATAAAGAGGGTGTTTTGGAGTATGCTATCCCGCTTGAAGACCTGATACTTTTTGATTTTTCAAAGACTTTAAAGCAAAATATAGAGGGAGCGCAAGCAGATCGCTACAAGCCCCACGTCGCAAACGATATGGACCTCATGCAAGACGTAGCCGTCATGGTGCAAGACTACGACCTAAACGTCATCGCAGTAACCAGCAGCACGGGCATATTACTAGGCCGAATAACCGCCGACGATATCCACGACTACATCCAAGAAAGCGCCACGGAGCAAATTTATAACCTAGCCGGCGTCGACGATGAGGCCGAGGAGGAGGATACGAGTCTAGTAAAGGCTACCCGCGCGCGCGCCGTTTGGCTGCTGGTAAATTTATTTACCGCGCTTATTAGCTCCAGCATCATCGGGCTTTTTGACGATACGATCGCTAGCTACGTGGCTCTTGCCGTGCTGATGCCTATCGTGGCGTCCATGGGCGGAAACACCGGCACGCAGGCGCTTACCGTAACCGTGCGCCGACTGACTTTGGGAGAAATCGAGTTTAAAAACGCCGCCGTCGCGCTAAAACGCGAGGTGGGTATCGCGCTCATAAACGGGCTAACTTTTGCTTGCTTGATGGGCGTCATCGCTTCGATTTGGTTTAGTCGTCCGATGCTAGGCGTGGTTATAGGCGCTTCGATGCTTATAAATTTATTTTTTGCCGGATTTTTCGGTACTTTGATACCGCTAACCTTAAAGAAATTTAACATCGATCCCGCCGTCGGCTCTGCCGTGCTGCTTACCACCGTTACCGATACGGTCGGATTTTTTAGCTTTTTAGGACTGGCAAAATGGATACTGCTGTAAAAAATATCAAAATAGAAAATTTAACCTCCCCGCGCTACATAAAGCCGTATCAAATTTCCTTTGATCTGTGCGAAAAGTCCG
>CAUQMN010000146.1:0-4418 GCA_963518765.1 uncultured Campylobacter sp. | reverse complement strand
GGCGACTTTAGAGTCGTCCGTACCTACGTATCCAGGCCCACGCTCTAGCCAAAAGAGTATCCAGACCTTGCCGTCCAAAAGATAAATTTAATGTTTTAAACAGACGCATGATATCCCTTAAATTTTAAAATATTTCGGTTTTTAATTCTCTCTTGTATTTGGCCAGCATTTTATAAAACGCCGACTAAGATTTTAATCGAATTTTAGCCCGTGAAGTTCTTAAATCTTAAGCATAGGGATTAACCCTTAGTTTAATTACTAGAAACTTTACGGAAAAACATTTCAACGAAACCGCCCGAGGTTTAAGGATGATTTGAGTTAAAAACTTAAGAAAGTCGCTTTTGCTCTAGGGCGGTTTTTAAGGGCGTATCATACAAGTTTAATTGAACCAAGAATATTATTACATAAAGGCTTAACAAAACCCGATTTAATATATTTTCTCTTGGATTACGATATTTTAGCCCTGCTTCAAGCTAAATTTAGATTTTGGAGCTAAATTTAAGCTGTAAATTTAGCTCCGATTTTTACCTTACATAAATACCGGTATCGTGGTATTTTGTAAGAAGTACTTGGTCGTACCGCCCAAGAAAATCTCCCTAAAGCCGTTTTCTGCATATCTAGCCGCTACGATTAGGTCGAAATTTCCATCCGTCGCGGCTTTTAAAAGCGGTTCGCCCGGAACCGAAAAAGTTCCTACAACCTCAAAATCCGCATTTATGCCGTGCAGCGCGAAGTATTCGTCCAGCCTCTTTAAGCTAGCCTCGCTTTGATCGCCCAAATTTGCCTTTGAAGTGATGCACTTTACGCGCTTAGCCTCTTTTAAAAGCGGTAGCGAGCTGGTGATGGCGCGCGAGCTCTCAGGCGTACCGGTCCAGCTTACCAGGATATTTTCCGCGCTAAATTTAGTAAGTTTTCTAGGGATCGCGATAACGTTTTTACCGCTTTTTAGCACTGCTGCTTCAAACGTACCCGTGATCTTGCCGTCAAGCGGTACGGCTGCTACTACCATATCGCAAAATTTAGACTCTTGCTCGACGATTAGGCTTCTTTTGCCGCTTTTGGTTATAAATTTTGCGCTCGCCTCGCCTTTTAACGGAGTATCGCTGACGCGTACGCCAAGCTCGGCGCAAAGCTTGTTAAAAATAGCCTCGTTTTGCTCGTGCTCAAGCCCCAAATCAGCCTTAGCAGCCTTTAAAAACTCCTCGTAAAGCACTCCGCCTCGAAGCGTCATTTTCATGTTATAAACGACGCTAGGATCGAGCTGGCAGGCTAAAATTTCAATGTGTCCGCTAAAGTATTTAGCCACTAGCAAAGCCCCTTTTATACGCTCTTTGACATCGTCGCCGGCACCTATGGGGAAGAATATTTTTTTATACTGCATCGGTTCTCCTTTAAATTTATTGCGCCAAAGAAAGGGAAATTTTGTGCCCTTTTTGCTCGCTGATTTTTACTTTGACCTTATCGCCTGCTTTTAGAGGCGTTTTGATCTTTGAGATGTGCAAAAGTCCGTCCACGCCGCCCGGAAGCCCGATAAAGGCGCCAAATTCTACCACGCTTTTTACCTCGCCCTCAAATTCGTCTCCGATGTTAAATTCAGGCGTTTTGTGAGGCTTACCGTCTTTGCCGCCTCTTTTACCGCCAAAGCCCTTGCCGCCATCTTTTGAGACGATTTGTATGATGTAATCTTTAGCCGCATCTACGCTTGATTTTTGCGCGCCGGCGATCTTTACCTCGCCTTTTTCGCGGTCGAGGTCGATGGCGACGTCAAATTTTTCGATGATCTCTTTTATCGTTTTTCCAGCTTGTCCGATGATATCGACGATCTTGCCCGGATCAACGCTAAAAAGCTCTAGTTTAGGCAATATGTCTTCGTTTACGGAGATATTTTCGTTTGCTTTTTCCATCAAATTTAATATATGCAGCCTGCCCTCGCGCGCCTGCAAAAGCGCCTCTTTTAGCACGTCAAGGCTGATACCGCCTAGCTTTATATCCATCTGAAGCGCCGTTATGCCGTCTTTGCTACCTGCGACTTTAAAGTCCATATCTCCGTCGTGATCCTCTAGCCCCATGATGTCTGTTAGTACGGCGTGCTTATCGCCTTCAAAAATTAGCCCCATCGCGACGCCCGCGACTAGCTTTGGCGTATCGACGCCTGCAGCTCTCAGCGCTAAAGAGCCGCCGCAAACGCTAGCCATCGAGCTTGAGCCGTTACTTTCTAAAATTTCGGACACGAGTCTGATCGTATAAGGCGAATTTATGTCGATGCTTGGCGCAAGCGCGCGTTTAGCGAGATTGCCGTGACCTAGCTCGCGTCTGCCCGGAGCCTTTAGCGGGCTAGCTTCGCCGACGCTAAAGCCCGGGAAGTTGTAGTTAAACATAAATTTATCCGTCACGGCGCCTTTTTCCGTTAGCATATCGTACATCTGCGCATCGCCGTCGGTGCCCAGAGTGGCTACTACGAGAGCCTGCGTCTGACCGCGGGTAAAGAGGCAGCTGCCGTGAGCGTTTGGCAGGATATTCGTCTCGATGCTGATCGGGCGAACCTCTTTAAGCCCTCTGCCGTCGGCGCGAATGCCCTCATTTATGATCTGCTCGCGGACGATTTTTTTCTTAAATTTAGCTAGGACGTTAGAGACGACCTCCTCCTCCCAGCCCTCTTTTTGAGCTACTTCGTCGGTCAAAATTTGCTTAGCGATCTTGGTTAGTTCGCTAGCGCGTTCGCTTTTAGCCATCTGATTTATCGCGGCTTTTACGTCGTTTTTATAAAATTCGTTTAGATAAACCGCGACGCTCTCGTTTTCGATCTCGGGTTTTAACTCGAGCTGTGCGTCTTCTTTTTTGTGCTGGCTAAATGCTTCTTCATAAGCATTTGAGGCGCGAAGTATGGCTTTGCCGGCCTGCGCGATCGCTTCTACGATGAGATCTTCGCTAAATTCGTTCATATCCTGCATCGCTATCACGCCGCCGCCCAAATTCGGATCCATCATAGGATCTAGCGCGATAGGCACTATCTCGTCTTTTTCCGTCGCGATACTTCTCATCTCGATCATCAAAAGCTCGTCTTTAACGCCCGCCACGTAAAGATCGAGCGCAGATGTTTTTAGCTCAGAGTTGCTAGGGTTTATCACGAATTTATTATCTATATATCCCACGCGCACGCCGCAAACAGGAGCATTTACGGGGATGTCGCTAAGATAAAGCGCGACTGAGGCCGCATTTAGCGCGACGACTTGCAGATCGACTTCTGGATCGCAAGATAGCACCATCACGACGATTTGCGTCGGATACGCGTAGCCTTTTGGAAAGAGCGGACGAAGCGAGCGGTCGATGATGCGCGAAGTTAGCGTCTCAAAATCCCCCGGCTTGGTTTCTCTTTTTACGTAGCCGCCCGGGATCTTGCCTGCCGCGTAGCTTTTTTCGATGTACTGCACCGTTAGCGGTAAAAAATCCTCGCTAACTTGCGTATCCTCGCGAGCGACGGTGGCTAAAACGACAGTATTTTTTACGCGTAAAAGCGCCGCGCCGCTAGCTTGCTTGGCGACCTTGTTTATATCGTAAATTTCGACTTGATTATTGACTTCTATTGAATACTGCATGCCCTAATATCTCCTTGTTTTTGTAATGGTATATAAAACGGACTCTCCTCTAATATGGAAAGTACGGTTTCGGGTTTTGGTTCGATTTTATTTTCGTAGTAAAAATCCACTTCGATAAAATTTGCGATCTTGTGCACGGCGTAAATTTCATCCACCAGCGGCGCGATAGCTGCGGCTACGTCGGTAGCTATGAGTGGCGTAGCGTAGGTGACCGATTTTACCCGCTCGCGCATGAGCGTTTTTAGGCAGGTTAGCGCCGTGAGTCCCGTCTCGCAGCCCTCATCGATAAGTAAGATGTTTCTATCCTTTAGATCGCCGATTAGATTGCCTTTTCTAAATTTATAGACGTTTTTTAGGATCTTTTCGTCGTATTTACGGTCGGCCTCACCGTAAACGAAATCGTAGCTAATACCAAAGCTTTTAATCAGCTCGTCGTTTAACACCACGTCGTCCTTTTCGCTAACCATCGCGATTTCGCACTCGGGGTTATTGGGCGCAAAAATACGCTCGCAAAATAAAATCTCGTAGCTCAAATTTAGCCCGCGAGCTATGCTATCGACCATGATAACCGATTCTATGGATGCGCATATCATCAGATACTCGCCTGCGACCAGCTCTTTTTTGGGCAAAATTTCAAGCAACTTTTCGGCTGCTTCGAGCTGATTTTCAAACATCAAATCCTCGTAGCCGCCCATCAGCCACCCTGCGTCGTTTGTCCTACCGAAAAGTCGTAATGCACGCCGCCCATCGGCTAGAAATTTATAAAGAAGTAAACACCTCAGGATTTTTTGGCGGCCGTTCCGCACGTGGTCGTCGTAGGCT
>CAUQMN010000145.1:0-4425 GCA_963518765.1 uncultured Campylobacter sp. | reverse complement strand
CTAAGCGCGCTTGAAGCGTGGCGCGAGCAGGGAACGGCTCCATCTAGCCTGCTAGGCAAAAGCACGAGCCGCGCGGGTAAGCAGATCCCTATCTGCGCGTATCCAAAAGTGGCTACCTACGTAGGCGGCGACGAAAATAGCGCGAGCAGCTTTGAGTGCAGATAATTTTGCTGCCTAGGATACCCGCTTATCTGCGGCGCACGAGATACAAGCGCCGCGCAAATGCGGTAGATTTTCGCGAGTTAAACTTGCAAGGTTAAATTTACATCCGAGCGTAAATTTAACCAAAACCATAAAGGAAAAAAATGAAAAAATTAATCGTTTTAGCATTCGTGTTTTTCGCCATAGCGGCTATGGCCGGCCAACAAGAAAAAAAAGAAGTCGACCCAGAAAAGGAGGCATTTTTAAGCGCGCGTTACGAAACGCTTAAAAAATTGTGCGCCCAAAAGGACGCTAGAGCCTGCAAACGCGTGATCTTTTTTTATAAAAAAAACGAACTCAAATATAACGAGCATGAAGCGCAAACGGCGATGCAGACTTTGCTTGACGCGTGCAAAGAGGGTAAATTTGACGCATGCATGACGGCAGGCGATATACATATAGAAAATAAAAATTACGACGCGGCAAAAGAGCTTTTGCTGCCTGCGTGCCTAAGCGGTCATTACGACTCCTGCGCCGTTTACGGTAGATATTTGGAAAAACACCCGCTGGCTAAAAGTAAAAAACACGCACAAAAGCTATACGAAATCGCCTGCGACAAAAACTCGGCGCTAGGGTGCGAAAATTTAGGGCTTTTGCTTCGATCCGAATCTTACTCGCATGACGAACCACAGAAATTGCTAGGATATTTCTATCTAAAAAAAGCCTGCGTAATAGACGCTAGAAGATGCCTTTCTCTGGGGCTTTCGCCTTTGCCATACGATCTTGAGGATGCCGTAAAAGCGCTTGTTAGAAGCTGCCGCGAAACCGATATGCCAGCAGGTTGTATCGCACTGGCTAAATATCGCGAAAAAGAGCTGCGCGAGATCTACGGCGACGCTGAGGTAAAGCGAGTATACGCGCGCCTTTGCGAGTTGATGCCGTATGAGAAAGAATATTGCCAAGCGGCGCGGTAAATTTAATCTCGCTTGCGTTTTGACTTAGGCAAAGGGCTTGGCGCGACTAACCAGTTGGGGCAAATTTAAACGGGCGATTAAAATTAACCGCGCTAAATTTAGGCTAGGCTCTTAGCCTGAGATAAAATTTAAAGATTAAGGAATAAAAATGGGTAAAACGGCCTTGGTCGTGGGAGCTACGGGAGCGGTCGGATGCGAGATCCTGCGCGGGCTTTGCGAGGATGAAAACTACGACAAAATCATCGTTTGGGCACGCAGGGAGCTAAATTTTAGCCACGAAAAGCTAGAGACGCAGATCGTAAATTTTAGCGATGTAAAAAACATGCCGCCGCGCGAGATAGACGAGATATTTTGCGCACTTGGCACGACGATGAAGCAAGCCGGCAGTCGCGGGCAGTTTTATAAAGTGGACGTGAACTATCCAGTAAATATCGCAAAATGGGGCATCGCATCAGGCGCGCGCCGTTTCGCGCTCATCTCCGCCTACGGTGCGGACGAGCGGTCGAGATTTTTTTATCTGCGCGCAAAAGGCAAGGCGGAGAAAAAGATCGCCGCGCTGGGTTTTAAAAGCTTGCAAATCGCGCGGCTGCCCGCAATAAAAAGCGAGCGCGAGCAGGTGCGTATGGGAGAGCTCTTTATGGTTTGGCTGTTTGGGCTTTTGCCGAAATTTATCTTAAAGAACTACCGTCCGATGAGCGCGAAAGATATCGCGGCCGCCGTCATCGCCGCCGCGCAGACAGACGCCAAAGGCGTGCAAATTTATCATCCAAGGGAGTTTATTTAGAAGTAAAAGCGTAAAGGCGATTTTGGCTTTAAGCTTTTAAAAACGCCGAAAATGCGCCTGCTATTTTAAAATAAAAAATCGGCCGAATTTTGCAAGGCGCGCGGCCTTATTTAAATTCGGCTCTTGAGCGCGGTTTGGGTATTTGCTCGGTCGCGGCCAAAAGTCGGGCGTGTTAAAAAGAGGCTCGCGTTTATGTTTGGTTATTTACCTGACTGCGGCCAAAAGCGCCGATAAGACGGCTTTCGCGCCGCAAGCCGCCTAACAGGTAGCGCGAGCCTACGCGCAGTCTCCTTGCTCGCGCAAAAATTAAAACGCCTACTTAAAGACTATGCCGGATGGGGTAAAATCCATTTGCTCCGGTTCGACGTTTAGCAATGATTTAAAAACCAGCCTGCCTACGGCTTTTAGCTCCGCCTCATGCGCCGGATTTGGATGCTGCTGTAGCTCCTGCTGCATCGCCATCAGCAAAAACCCAAGCCCCATAGATATCTGATACGAGTTCATCATTTCCGTAGCTTTTCCCTCAAACAGCTCCGGTTTTTTGCGCAAAAACTCGGCGATCTGCAAAAATGCGGGCTTTACGGCCTCGTCCGGCATCGGATGATTAAAATACGCCGCATAAGCGCCTCCTAGTAGCGCCACGATACCGGTCGCCACGTTTTCTTTGGGTATGCCGTATAGCTGCTCGACGCTGCCGTTTAGCTTATCTATACCCTCTACTAGCAAGCGCCGCCCCTCGTCTTGCTGCGCGGCGGGGAAAAGCTGCGCTATCTGCTCTATGCCGTCCATATCCAAAAAATGATCTCCCGCTCGTACCAGCGCGCCCGTATAGAGTATATCGGTCTTAACGTCTTTGGCATAGGCGGAATCATCGGGCGGATTTAAATTTTTTCTTGCTTGATTCATAGCGCGGTTATACGCGTCCTGCCGCAACCACTGCTCGTTAAAATCAATCGTAAAAAACGCCTGCGCGTTACTAAAACACATCACCGCTCCAAGCGCCGCCGCGCCGACTCGAATCTTGCCTAAAAATTTCATAAAACGCCTCCGAAAATAAAATTTAAAATAGCTCGCCGTTCATTTTAGCTTAAATTATATAACGAATAGATTTACGACGGACTGATTTTATCCGCCAGCTTCCGCGCGTAAAATTTCGCTATGAATTTTAGGCGGCATCCCAAACATCCTTGCGTATTCACGGCTAAACTGCGATGCGCTCTCGTATCCTACGTCAAATGCTGCCTGCGCAACGCCGATATTTTTGATCGCTAGCAGATTTTTTGCTTCTTCTAGGCGGATCTTTTTTTGAAAAGCTATGGGGCTTAGCGAAGTTACGATTTTGAAGTTATGATATAGCGAAGACTCGCTCATATCGCATTCGCGCGCGACATCTTTCATATTTAGCTTTTGCGAAAACTCGTTTTTTATCTTTGCTACGGCTTTTGAAATTTTATTTGAAACGCTGCCTTGCATCGCAAATTTACTTAAAAAATAGCCGCTTTTATCGTTTGTTACGAGCGTGTAAAGTATCTCTTTTTTAGCAAGGTCTGAGAGAAATTTCACCTTCTCTTTCGGCTTTTCTAGTAGCCAGACAAACCTCAAAACAGGCTCTAAAATTTCATCCGTTAGCTCGCCAAAGAATATGCCTTTTTCACTTTTTTGTAGACTTTCCTCCTTTACATCCACGCCTTTTAGCACTTCATAGACCTCATCTAGGCTAAATTTAATGCGAAGCGAGATGTAGGGTTTCTCTTTTGAGGCGTCCGTTAGGCTTACATTTAACGGCACATGAGTAGAAGCTAGCGCATAGGTCTGTTCGTCATATCCGTGCATATCATCGCCAAAGCCGATCGCCTTTGCCCCTTGTAGTATTATGCACAATGACGGCTCATAAACCGCGCTGATAAAATCATGCGTTTTGTCGCTGATATAAAAGTCAAGCGAGTCGATGTCGCTACGCTCTAGGCAGTTTACGCCGCATCTATCTAATAAAAACTCTTTTGTCTACTCTTTTAGTAAATTTACATCAGCCATTTTTGCGCCTCCAAACTAAATTTTGCAAAATTATACAACTTTTCAGAAAATTTGTAGGATTAGGCATGGAATTTAGAGGATCGTTCTAACGTAAAATTTAAAATACAGATATAATGCACCCCAACAAAACGATATGCGGGGAAGCAAAAACCAAAGCTCGCCAAAATATCAAAAATTTAAAGGAGAAGAGGTGAATCTTAAGAAATTTGCGGCGACGCTTGTAGCGTCAAGTTTTATTTTAGGAGGCAATGCAATGGCAGGTACGAATGTAGTAAAATCACCGCTAGAGGCGGTATCGATGGTAAGCGAGTGGGACAAAGTTTTCGCTAAAAGCGATAAGGTAGATCACAAGAAAGTTAAATTTAAAAATCGCTACGGCGTAGAGCTAGTCGGCGATCTTTATACGCCTAAAAATTTGCATGGCAAAGCTGCCGCGATCGCAGTTAGCGGACCTTTTGGCGCGGTCAAAGAGCAATCAATCGGTCTTTACGC